>JAZREC010000119.1:0-2307 GCA_045660605.1 Clostridia bacterium | reverse complement strand
GGTTGCAATCGGATATGCAACAATAAAGGTATTGATATAAACATTTTCAAATCAACAGACAATAAAAATCCGCCCGTATAACGGGGGGTATTTCATTTTCGGGCATAGCCCTAATACTACTGGCGACGCACAAGTGCGTTTTTTATTGGCCTGCCAGCCATGCAGACTGTTACTTGCTACCCATAAATGGGTTATCTTTTTGTAGGCTTCCCCTTGAGGGGAAGCTGTCGAGCAAGGCGAGACTGATGAGGTGTTTTTATAAAGCTTTTTAGTATCTACATTACCACCTCATCCGAGTTTTGCTCCGCAAAACCCACCTTCCCCTCAAGGGGAAGGCTTTCCAACAATTTACTTGTGCTATGCTACAATGTTGCATAATAATATACTTTTTTCTATACTTTACTTTTCCATCTGTTTATCGGTTAACCTTTTTTGAACCACGCGACTATCGCGTGGTATTCGTTAATCGAGTAGGAGGCTAACCATTAATTGATTAGCCGACCTCTCACACCACCGTGCGTACCGTTCGGTACACGGCGGTTCAATCATATTGAGTGCAAAGACTTGTATGCCTCGGATATGTCATAATATCCACGGCGTGCAAGTCTTTCATTTGTTATGGTGTGGTGTAGTATTCCACTACCTGCAATAGCCCAATAGCCTTTTCGGGTGTTTCCGTTCCGATACGCTTTCCATTCGGGCATACCGAGCTTTATCAGGTTCTTCACCCTTGTTCTCGGTAATTTCCATTGTTTCCAAATGTACATCCGTATCCTTCTGCGGAGCCACTCATTCCAATCTTGCATTTCGTTCTTCAATTCTGCTATTCCGTAGTATCCAATCCATCCACGCATGAACACTTTTATGTTGTAGAACACTGTGTCTAAGCTTCTGCCCTGACTTCGGGAAGTTAGTTTTCGCAGTTTGTCTTTGGCTTTCTTCTTCGACTTTGCGTGAACTCGGATATATGCACCCTTTCTGTTCCTTCCCATCGCAAAGCCGAGAAACCGAAATTTCGGATTGAATATACGCTTACTGCTCGGCTCTTTTCTGTGTTTACCTTAAGTTTTAATTTCTTCTCAAGGTATTCTGTACTTGTGCCAAGAAGTCTCTCTGCTGCACGGATACTTTTCGCTAAAAGGATAATATCATCCGCATATCGGATTACCTTTACCCCTCTACCCTCAAACTCCTTATCGAATTTATCAAGATAGATGTTAGCAAGTAACGGTGAAAGATTACCACCTTGCGGTGAACCTTCATTTGTTTTCATTACTATGCCATTTTCCATTACTCCGCTTTTAAGATATCTCTTGATTAGCTCTATGAGCATCTTGTCTTTGATATCCTTACGGAGCATATTCATAAGCAGTTCGTGGTTGAGTGTGTCGAAGTATTTGGATATGTCAAGGCATACTGCATATTTATATCCCTCATCTGCATACTCTTTCACTTTCAGTATTGCATCCTTTGCACTTCTGTTTGGTCTGTAGCCATAGCTTCCGTCTGAAAACTTTGGCTCATAGATTGGAATTAACACTTGCGCTATTGCTTGTTGGATAATGCGGTCTACTACTGTTGGTATTCCGAGTTTTCTGATACCGCCGTTATCCTTTGGAATTTCTACTCTACGGACGGGAGATGGTTTGTATTTCCCATTCCTTATCTTTTCGAGCAGTTCACTCCCATTTTCTTTCAACCAAACGAGAGCTTCGTCAATGGTCATTCCATCAACTCCGCTTGCCCCTTTATTGGCTTTTACTCGCTTGTAGGCTTTGTTCAGATTATCTCTGTCAAGAACCTTTTCAAGCAAACCTGCACCGTCCCTTTCTTTGATTTCCTGATTTTCGGTACTGTACGCTTCTGCATACTCTTCGTGTTCCACACTATCCCTTTGCAGGAAGCCATCGTTTTCGATGTATTCTGTTTTCCTCATACCGACACTCCTTTCATCATTTACTTAAGACTTATGATTGTTCGGTCCTTCCCGAAAAAGAATTTTTTTTTTTTTTTCGGTACTATGACCTCTGCTGACTTCTCATAGTTCGTTGTTACTGCAGATTTCTCTGCCTATGAGACCTCCTCGGGTAAGCGTAATCACCTTCGCCTCATATATCTGCTGTATTTACGCCTTGAAATTCGGGCAGTATTGGACTTTGTTTTGCATTGGAAACTCGTCCGTTTCAAGTACGCCTTATATACAGTTTCTGTTCGTCAGACCGAGGTTTTGCTTCCGACTTCCTTCAGACTCCGCCTCACGACGGACGCCCTTGCCTTCGGCTAACAGTTCCTACTGCCAAGCCTGTA
>JAZREC010000118.1:0-3665 GCA_045660605.1 Clostridia bacterium | reverse complement strand
AGCACCTGTCTTAATATCTCTTGCCGTGGGCATAGCCGCCTCGACAAAGTGCTTTCCGTAGTAAGCATTCAGGTACATCTGCTTGATTTCTGCCATGAGCGGATATCTCGGGTTTGCACCTGTGCACTGGTCGTCAAATGCCTGTTCAACCATTTCATCAAGATTGTCAAGGAATACTTTTTCGTCAATACCGTAGTCTTTGATTGTTTCTTTAATACCAACCTTTGCCTTGAGGTCATTGATTGCTTTTATAAGACCATCAAGCTTTTCTGTATCTGTGTTACCCTTTATACCGAGGTAATCTGCAACCTCTGCGTAGCGGGCAAGTGTGTGAGGATGATCATATTGAGAGAATGTGCCCATCTTGGCAGGAGCCTCGCTTGCATTAAATCTCAGAACTTCTTCAATCATAAGGGCATTGGCAACGCCGTGGGGCAAGTGGTGGAATGCACCGAGCTTATGTGCCATAGAATGACATATTCCGAGGAATGCATTTGCAAACGCCATACCTGCCATTGTAGCAGCATTAGCCATTTTTTCTCTTGCTTCAATATCTGTCTGTCCGTTTTCGTAAGCTCTGGGCAGGTATTCAAATACTGTCTTTAAGGATTTGAGTGCCAAGCCGTCTGTATAGTCTGTTGCAAGCATTGCTGCATAAGCTTCGATTGCATGAGTTACAGCATCTATGCCCGAAGCTGCAGTTAATCCCTTGGGAGCTGACATATGGAAGTCTGTATCAATAATAGCCATATTGGGCATAAGCTCATAGTCTGCAAGAGGATATTTAACACCTGTCTGCTCATCTGTAATAACTGCAAAGGGTGTAACCTCGGAGCCTGTACCTGCTGATGTGGGAATTGCAATGAAGTATGCTTTTTCACCCATTTTGGGGAATGTATAAACTCTCTTTCTGATGTCAATGAATCTCATTGCCATATCCATAAAGTCTGCTTCGGGATGTTCATAAAGCACCCACATAATTTTTGCCGCATCCATAGCACTGCCGCCGCCAAGTGCGATAATTGTGTCGGGCTTGAATGTAGCCATCTGTGCAGCACCGTTTTTGGCATTTAAGAGTGTCGGGTCAGGCTGTACATCAAAAAATGTACTGTGAACAATACCCATCTCATCGAGCTTGTCTGTAATCGGTTTTGTATAACCGTTTTCATAGAGGAATGTATCTGTTACGATAAAGGCTCTCTTTTTGCCCATTACATTTTTAAGCTCATCGAGAGCTATCGGCAAACAGCCTTTCTTAATGTATACCTTTTCAGGCGCACGGAACCAAAGCATATTTTCCCTTCTTTCTGCTACTGTTTTAATATTCAAAAGATGTTTTACACCAACATTATCCGATACCGAGTTGCCGCCCCACGAACCGCAGCCGAGTGTAAGCGACGGTGCAAGCCTGAAGTTATAAAGGTCACCGATACCGCCGTGAGAAGAAGGAGTATTAACCAAAATTCTGCAAGTTTTCATACGGGATGCAAAGCTGTTTAATTTTTCTGTTTCTGTAACTTCGTTAAGATATACAGAGGATGTATGGCCGAAGCCGCCGTCCTCAACCAATCTTTCTGCCTTGTCAAGAGCGTCTTCAAAGCTCTTTGCTTTATACATTGCAAGAACGGGGGAAAGCTTTTCGTGAGCAAATTCCTCCGAAAGCTCAACACTTTCCACTTCGCCGATAAGAATCTTTGTTCCCTGGGGAACCTTTACACCAGAAAGCTTTGCAATTTTAGATGCACTCTGACCAACAATTTTTGCATTAAGTGCACCGTTAATGATGATTGTCTTTCTTACCTGCTCGGTTTCTCTGTCGTTTAAGAAGTAACAGCCTCTTAAAGCAAATTCTTCCTTAACTGCATTGTAAATACTTTCGAGTACGATAACAGACTGTTCTGATGCACAAATCATACCGTTGTCAAATGTCTTTGAATGAATGATAGAGTTTACTGCGAGCAGAATATCTGCACTGTCATCAATGATTGCAGGAGTGTTTCCGGCACCAACACCGAGTGCAGGCTTACCGCTTGAATATGCAGCCTTAACCATTCCCGGACCGCCTGTCGCAAGGATGATATCTGCTTCCTTCATAACCGTGTTTGTCATATCAAGGCTAGGAACATCTATCCAATCAATGATACCCTCAGGTGCACCTGCCGAAACTGCCGCTTCCATAACAAGCTTCGCTGCAGCGATTGTACAGTTCTTTGCTCTGGGATGAGGAGAAATTATAATAGCATTTCTTGTCTTAAGTGCAAGTAAGCATTTGAAGATTGCGGTTGATGTAGGGTTGGTTGTCGGAATAACTGCGGCAACTACACCGATGGGTTCTGCAATTTTCTTTATACCGAAAGCCTTGTCTTCTTCAATAATACCGCAGGTCTTTGTGTCTTTATATGCATTGTAGATGTATTCGGACGCATAGTTGTTTTTTATAACCTTATCTTCTACAATACCCATCCCTGTTTCTTCAACAGCCATTTTTGCAAGAGGAATTCTTGCTTTGTTTGCAGCCGATGCAGCAGCTAAGAAAATCTTATCAACCTGTTCTTGTGTGTAGGTTGCAAAAATCTTCTGAGCTTTTTTTGTACGAAGAATCGCTTCTTCAAGCTTTTCAACGCTGTCTACGATTTCATAATTCTTCTTGTCCACTTCTATAATCCTCCTGAATTTAATTAACTAATTGATTGTTAAGATGTGCAACAGACAGTGCAAGGTTCTCTTGTTTTACAAGTACATCCTTGGGCACACTTAGCTTCCTGGGTGTAAAGTTCCATATTGCTTTGATGTTATTTTGTATCATAAGGTCGCAAACCTGCTGAGCCGCCCCCTCATTAACGGTTATAACACCGATTTTTATGTTGTTGGTTTTGCAAAAGTCTTCAAATTGCGTCATCGGGTAAACCTCTCTGTGCGATTTGTCTTTTTCTTTTGCTACAAGGTCAAAGGCTGCAGAAATTTCAACTCCGTATTCTTCAAAGCCTTCAAAATTCAGAAGAGCCTGACCGAGCTTTCCCGCTCCTACAATAATTGCTTTTGCAAGATCGTTGTACCCCAAAACATCTTCTATGCTTTTTATTAAGCTTTTTATTTCATATCCGACTTTGGGGCGACCCTCACCGCTTACAGAATTCAGGTCCTTGCGAACCTGAACCTCGCCGAGCGATAAGCTTTTTGCAATCGCAGTTGCAGAAATATACTCAGCGTTATTTTGGGTAATTGCTCTTAAGTGTTGCAAATAGCAGGGCAATCTTCCGAGTGTTGCCTTGGATACTAAGCATTTTTCCATTCCAGAACCTCCATTTTCTTGACTTCACTGATATTTTATCAAGTTTTTTTAGGTTTGGGAATTCTTAAAATGTTTATTCGGTATTATCAATATCGATAACCCCTTTATCGAATATAAAAATAAGCCTGGTTTTAGAAAAAGCCAGGCCAAAAAATTATCAGTTAAATATTTTTCTTTTTGAATTACAAAGCTCAGTGATAAATCTTCTGTCAAGCATAGAAAGCTTGTAGCCTTTTTTGTATATTAAGACATCCTTATATATTTTTTTGTTTTGGGCACATTTTTTCTGGACAAGATTATATCTTTTAAGAAGACTTTGTGGTGCAGGAGACACCCACATAAATGTTTCGGGGTTTTTGTGGAGTAAATCAAA
>JAZREC010000117.1:0-3597 GCA_045660605.1 Clostridia bacterium | reverse complement strand
CCCCATCGTAGATGCAAACGGTTATCTCAAGGGACTTATCACAATCAAGGATATAGAAAAGTCCGTTAAATACCCCAACGCAGCCAAGGATTCCAACGGCAGACTTCTTGCAGGTGCCGCAATCGGTATAACCGATGATGTTCTTGACCGTGTAGAAGCACTTGTTGCGGCTAAGGTTGATGTGCTTGTTCTTGACTCCGCACACGGACATTCCTTAAACATTATGAGATGTCTTAAGAAGGTTAAGGATGCATATCCGCACATTCAGGTTATAGCAGGCAACATTGCAACAGGCGAAGCTGCCGAAGCTCTTATTAAGGCAGGTGCAGACGCTATAAAGGTAGGTATAGGACCCGGCTCAATCTGTACAACAAGAGTTGTTGCAGGTGTAGGTGTTCCTCAGGTTACTGCAATATATAACGCATACCAGACAGCAAAGAAATACAACATTCCCGTTATCGCAGACGGCGGTGTTAAGTATTCGGGCGACCTTCCCAAAGCAATCAGTGCAGGTGCCGATGTAATAATGATAGGTTCACTCCTTGCAGGCTGTGAGGAAAGTCCCGGAGAATCAGAAATCTATCAGGGCAGACAGTTCAAGGTATACCGCGGAATGGGTTCAATCGCGGCTATGGAAGTCGGCAGTAAGGACCGTTACTTCCAGAACGGCACAAAGAAGCTTGTTCCCGAAGGCGTTGAGGGACGAGTTCCCTACAAGGGTGCTGTTGCTGATACAATCTATCAGCTTATGGGCGGTCTCCGTTCCAGCATGGGTTACTGCGGTACTCCCACAATTCCTGAGCTTAAGGAAAGAGGCAAGTTCGTAAGAATTACTGCCGCAGGTCTCAGAGAGAGCCATCCCCACGATATATCCATAACAAAGGAAGCACCTAATTACAGCAGTAATATGTAAAAGTTAAGGGAATGTAAAATAAAGCGCAGAGCGCTTATAGGCTTTGACTACAGATTTTCTGTAGTTCTAAACTAACAGTAAAACAAATAAATTTATGTGGAAATCTGCAATTTTTGCAGATTTCTCATATTTTTAGCCTATAAGCTCTAAGCGAACCTCACCGCTCGACGTACCTTTGTACGCCTTCGGGTATCCTCAAATGAGGCAATAGCCTCATTTGAGTTCAGTTCGCTTATTCTGCATCTTTTTTTACATCCCCATTATTTAAGCTGTTTACCACACACTTATTGCAATTACCGTCATATCATCCTTTGCTTTCTGCTCAGTATATGAAAGTGCATCATTAAGAAGCTGAGATGCCATATACTGAGGATTATCTGTTTGGATATTCTTTATTCTGTTTATAATTCTGTCCTCTCCGTCATAGTTTATTGCATCTGTCACTCCGTCCGACATGAGCACTATCATCGATACATCCTCAGCATCGAGAGTATGGCACTTTATTTCCCCGAAATCCGCTATAACACCAAAGGGCAAAGAAGCGGAGCACACAGGAAATACACCGTCCTTTGTCTTTACATAGCCTGTAGCGGCACCGAATTTGTAGATATCTATTTTTCCGCTGTGTCTGTTTACTGAGCACACATCCATTGTGGCAAAGCTGTCTCCGAAAGAGGTTACTATAAGAGAGGAATTTATGACATCAAGTGCTGTTTCGATTTCTATTCCCGACGACACAAAGCTGTTTAAGAGCCCTATGGCAGTCATGCTTTCGTATTTTGCATTTTTTCCCGTACCCATACCGTCGCTTATTGCGGCAACTACATTTCCTGTAGGGGATTCCAGGGCAGTAAAGCTGTCACCGCAAACTGTCTCACCATGTTTGCATGCTGAGGCTTTTCCTACACTTACCTTATATTTTCCTGCTTTCCTGTAAAGAAGCTTTATTCCGTCATCTGTTTGCGCAGTAGCCGTAAGAACTGTATCGCTTTTTGTTATCTCTCCAATGGTCTTAGCAATGACGCTTTTTTCCTTATCTCCTACTGCATTTCTGTTTACGGTAACCTCTGCCATAAAGTCTTCCTCACTCTTTAGGAAGGTTACATCGTCTATTGCCGTTCTTTCCTTGTCAAGCCTTGTTTTGAGTTCTTTTTCTGCAGGGATATCGGGATACATCATAAACTCCCTGCCAAGCATCTTTACAGACTGAGACACCCCGAGAAGTAAATTTGACATAAGGTGTCTGTTCTCTCCTGCCCTCTGTCTCCATATTTTTTCTACCTTGTATATTCTGTACATTCTGTTAAATTCCTGGATAAAATCCTTTATCTTGATACATTTTCCATAGAAGGGCGGTGGGACATCGCTTTCGTCTATAGAACCTTTTTTCTCTGCCAGCTCCAGCATCTCAAACATACCCTTGTAGCTGTCCTTTACGCATCTTTCCCAGCAGTTGTATTTAAGTCCGCAGGACGGACAGATTTTTGAGGAAGCGTTATCGAGCATATGTATTATATATTCCCGAGACATGGAATTATCCCCAAGTTCCGAAACATAGCTCTCCGAAACCTCTTTATAGGAATCTGCAAGGGCGTCAAGCCTTGTTGCAACCTTTGTACGAAGCTTGTCCTGTTCAACAAATGCCTTTGTAGCCATATGTACTGTTTTGGCAGGAAGCGACGAGAGATAGCTTGTTACACCCTCGGGCAAAAGAGCAAATATTATTGCAGAGGTAATAACCTCAAATATATCAAAGGGCATATACTCACCTTGATAAAATGCAGAAAAAACCGTATTTGCAAGCACAAATCCCATAACTACTCCCCATTTGCCAAAGCGTTTGAAAATCCCCGAACAAAGCGATGCAAAGGCAAATGCTCCAACCGATGCTATAGTCTCTCCCCCCTCACCTGCTACAAATCCAAGCACGATACCCATAGCAGATGCCGAAGAAATATCGCCTCCGAGATTTATTACAAAAAGAACGCAAATTGCAAGTATGACCGATACATCCATACCGAAAACAAGAGGAATATTTGCTGTGCATCTTACAGCTATGGCTATGAGGACATATACAGAAATTATCTCTGTATCCAATATATATCTTCTCTCCCGACCCTTTGCAATAAGCGGAACTGCGCTGTCGAACACATAGACACCGAAAAAGCATACCGCACATTCTGCAAAAGAAAGAAGATAATCATACCAATACGATGCGTTTATAACATTTCTTATTACGGACGACACAGCCAGAAACAGAGTAATACACACCGCCCTGACAAGCGTACCTCTGCCGAGAACACCCATAAGAAAGGTGGCTCCAACCATTGATAATATGTAAAAAAGTGCATCCATATCCGCACGGAAACGAATAAGTCCCATAACAGAAAAAAGAAATGTTCCTATCCATCTGCCCGGAAGAAAGGACGCGGCGTATGCACTAAGTGCAAACGGTGTTCTGGAATTCATAATACTGCACGCGGACACTATATAACACAAAATAAGATTTACGATATCTGTAATGCTCAGGCTGAGTAACATTCTGCTCCCCGTAAACAACTCTTTTCTTTTGGCTACTCTCTCACTCATAATAATTCTCCTTACATATAGCATGTACAATAATTTTATCATACAAAATGCAAATATTATGTAGAAGAATGTAATATGAAGCCATAATAATTTTC
>JAZREC010000116.1:0-2412 GCA_045660605.1 Clostridia bacterium | reverse complement strand
TCCTTTTCATCAATAGGTCTGAGAAGTGCAAATAAAGCACTCCATATAACCGCACACACTATGATAACAAAACCGCTTGCAATAAGGTTTAAGTAAGCTGTGTAGTAAAATATACAGCTCAGTATAATTGCAAAAATCACACACATCGCAGTCGGGCGGTGCTTCTTTGCTTTGGGTACGACAATTGCCGCAAACATGGCATATATCGCAACTCCAAGCGAAGATATAACCACCTTGGGCACAATGTTTCCTGCAATTGCGCCAAGGAGTGTACCCAGGCTCCAACCGAGAAACGGCGTAAGAATAAGACCGTACATGTAACCGCGTTTTACATCTTCACTGCTTGATGGTGCAACTGCAAAAACCTCGTCTGTGTTTACAAAAGCTATCGCAAATCTGTCCGCCATCCGTATGCTTTTATGGAGCTTTTGAGAGAGCGAAACAGACATAAGGGCATACCTTAAGTTAATAACAAACTGAGTAGCACAAAGCTCGGCTATGCTTCCGCCCCTGATTATTATGGGGACAGCGGCGAGCTGACCTGCAGAGGTTACATTTGTCATTGAGATAAGAAGTGCCTCAAGTATTGTAAGTCCGCTGTCAACAGAGAAAATGCCGAATGCAAACGAAACCGAAAGATATCCGAGACATATCGGTATTCCGTCTGTTATACCTTTTAGGAAAGTGTTTTTTTCTATCTTCATTGTTTATCTCCAGTAGTCAACCTCATGGGGGAGGTCTATGTTTTTTGCACGGAAAACGGGCTTCTTGCCTTCTTTGAGCTGATTGTCATAATCCTTGAGACATCTGAAAGCATATTTTCCGAGATAAAGTATTACAGGCATGTTTATTATTGTCATAAGACCCATTGTTACATCTGCAATACCCCACAGAAGATCTGCACTTAATATACTTCCAAGGAATATTAAGGAGGCTTGTGCAAGATTTATAAATTTCATAGCTCTTTTTGATGGAGTATGTCCCAGAATATGATTTATGGAACGGTCTACATAGTAGAGATTTCCAAGAAGAGTGGTAAAAGCAAAAAGTATCATGGATACTGTGATGAATATCGGACCGAAATCGCCGAGAACCGACCTTACACATTCCTGAACATACGGAGCACCCGAAAGAGCCTCACTTGGCTCAACGCCTGAGCACATGCACATAAATTCTGTTGCACTGCATACCAAAAGTGTGTCTATGAAAACCGAAAGCACCTGAACAAGACCCTGCTTTACAGGATGGTCAACATCTGCTGATGCCGAGGCATTTGGAGCAGAGCCGACACCCGCCTCGTTGGAAAACAGACCTCTCTTTATACCGTACATTATGCATGAGCCGCCAAATCCGCCGAGAATTGCCTTGAAGTCAAAGGCTTCTGCAAAAATTCTATGGAAAATATCGGGGAGCAGGCGGGCATTTATAATAGTTACTGTAAGTGCAATAAGGATATATGCAAGACCCATAAATGGTACAAGAAATGTTGTAACATTGATTATTCTTTTTCCTCCGCCGAGAAGACAGTATCCGACAGCAGCTGCAATTATAAGACCGATTATAACAGGCGATACCGAGCTGTCATAGAACGAATAGGGGCTAAAGGTTGATTGCAGATTGTAGGAAGCCAGCATGTTAAAACCAAAGCCGTAGGTGAGTATAAGAAATATCGAAAAAACTAATGCAAGCGGTCTGGATTTGAGTGCAGCTTCTATGTAGTAAGCAGGACCGCCTGAGAAGCCGTCCTCGGTTTTCTTCTTGTAAATCTGTGCGAGTGTACTTTCCACAAAGGCAGAAGCACTTCCGATGATTGCAATTACCCACATCCAGAAAACAGAACCGAAACCGCCGAGACACAGGGCTGTGGAAACACCAATTATGTTTCCTGTGCCGACCCTTGAGGCAGTAGAAACCATAAGAGCCTGAAATGAGGAAACACCGTTTTTGCTGTCGGGCTTTTCCGTAACTGCTTTAATTTGCTGACCAAACAGCCTGAATTGTACAAAACGGGTTCTTATTGTAAAGTAAAGACCGCCAAGCACAAGGATGATAATAAGAATGTAGCTGTAAAGCAGGTCGTTAAGATTTGAAATGATAGAATTCAGCATAAGATATGTCTCCTTCAAAATATACTCAATAAAAAATATTATATATAATAATGACAAAAAAGTCAAATTTTATTATATAAAAAACTTGACTATAAGAAAAAGTTTTGATATAATAAATGAGTTGAATATTTCGGGATGTGGCGCAGTTTGGTAGCGCATCTGGTTTGGGACCAGAGGGCCGCAGGTTCGAATCCTGTCATCCCGACCAAACAAAAAAGCTCCTTTTGGAGCTTTTTTTGTTTGGTGATGATAGGGGCGAACATGCGGCGTGCGAAAAAAGAAGACAATGAAAAGCATAGTGGAA
>JAZREC010000115.1:0-4321 GCA_045660605.1 Clostridia bacterium | reverse complement strand
AGGAGTCTTGCCATTCATTTCTTCAATAACTGCCTGGACCAATTTTGCAATTTCTTTTTCGTTAATATCCACTCTGCTTCCCTCCTTATATAATTGATAAGCTGTCAACAAGTACACATCTTCTCTGTCTTGTGAAGCTTCTTGCAGATGTTATACCTTCGCCTGTAGGACCTGCAATTGTAAATGTTGTGTAGCCTTCTCCGCCTGCACCGATACCGGCATAGGAGGGAGCATTCTTTACAAATATTGTTGTTTCGACTGCCTTTGCAAATCTGGAAAGGTGGTCTATATTCTTTGAATGGATATGTGCGGAGTGTCTGTTTCCGTGTTCTGCCTGACATGCCATTTCAATAGCTTCATCAATATTTGATACTCTTACGATGGCAAGTATAGGCATCATAAGTTCAACCTGTACAAATGGATGCTTGTTGTCGGTTTCGCAAATAATAAGCTTTGTGCCCTGAGGTGCGCTTATGCCTATTGCTTCGAGGAACTTGGAGGCATCCTTGCCAACCCATTTCTTGTTAATGTCATACTTACCGTCTTTATTAACAAGGCAGAGCTGCATAAGCTTGTTTATATCATCGCCTTTAAGAAGGTATGCACCGTTTTTCTGCATTTCTGTAATAAGTGTATTTGCAATGTTTGAAAACGCAAAACATTCTTTTTCAGCAATACAGGGAAGGTTATTGTCAAAGCTTGAGCCCGATACGATATCTTTTGCAGCCTTTGCAATATCTGCTGTGTCATCAACAATAACAGGGGGATTTCCTGCACCTGCACCGATAGCTTTTTTACCGGAGGATAAAAGTGCCTTTACAACACCCGGACCGCCTGTTGCTACGAGCATTCTTACGATAGGAGATGCCATCATTTCATCAGAAGATTCCTTTGTGGGATTTTCTACTGATACAACAAGGTTTTCGGGACCGCCTGCCTCAAGAACTGCACGGTTAACAAGGTCAACTGCATAGTTTGCAACATTCTTCGCATTGGGGTGGGGGTTAAATACAACACCGTTGCCTGCTGCGATCATACCCATTGAGTTACAGATAACTGTCTCTGAGGGATTTGTAGAAGGTGTTATACTTCCTATTACACCGTAGGGAGCCATTTCAACGAGTGTCATTCCTGCATCGCCTGTCATAACTGAAGGCTTGAGGTCTTCTGTACCGGGGGTCTTTTTTGCAACAAGCTGATGCTTGATGATTTTGTCATTTACATTACCCATACCGGTTTCTTCAACACCCATTTTTGCCATGACTTCAGCTTCCTCGAGAGTAAGTCTGCGGATATTTTTTATCATTTCTTCTCTCTGCTCAACGGAGTAGCTTTTAAGCTCTTTATAAGCTTTATCTACTGCCTTTAGAGCATCAGACATTGATGTAAACACACCTTTTTTGTGTGTGCCTGTTTTTGCCTGACCTTCATTTTGCATGGATTTGATTACATTTGCTACAATTTCACTAATGTACTTTTCGTTATTCATAATGCATAATCCTCACTTTATGTATATTTAGAGAATAGATTTCCAAAGATTTTTGTCGGGACGGGGTATAACCGCACTGTCAAGATACATTCCCTCATCCTTAATAGCATCTCGTGCTTTTTCTATAGCTGCACTTACTGCGGCAACTTCACCTGTAATAAACAGATAGGATTTTCCGCTCATACCTTTTGCAAGGCGAAGCTCCAAAAGCTTTACAATTGCGGTTTTTGCCGCAAGATCTGCCGCAACTATTGCCGATGCAGCAGAAAATGTTTCAATAACACCGAGAGCTGATACCTCTCCCGGATCTGTTGCTCCGTATATGGCAGGGAAGATGTCCTCATGCGGATTTCCAAGAACAAAGCTGTCTACAAGCTTGTTGGGAAATCTTGTCTTTGATGCATCGACCGAGGCTTTGACAGCACTCAGTTCGCCCGCAATTATAACTATATATTTACCCGGACATACGGTCATTGCAGAAAGAATTTCAACATCTGCAGTTTTTGCCATTGTGTCGGCAGCCTGTACACCTGTGGTTACATTAAAGTATTCTACCATTCCTATTGCTTTTGCCATGGTAAGTATCCTTTCCGTTGCTTGTTATTTTGATGATATTACAATATATTTATCTGTAATATCAGTTACTAAACCGTCTATGGAGCTGTGGAGTGCAATTGATAGTGCATCTTCCTTGGGAGTTGCTATCAAATCTCCTGACTTTACTTTGTCTCCGATATTAACAGCGGGGACGGACGGTGCACCGATAGACTGACTAAGAGAAATCTTGACGGTTTTCGGATTGACCTCCTCATCGCTTAGCGGTGCAGGAACATCATATTTTTGTACATCAAGTCTTGTTATCAATCTGTGCATGGGCACCTGACGGTATTTTCTTTCCGAACGAACGGACTTTGGTGCATCAAGCTTTTCGGGTTTAATGCCGTTTTTCCTGAGCTCGGATTTATATTTTCCAATCAATGTAGCGGGGCTTAACTCAAGGGGACATGCATACATTTCGCATATTCCGCACTGCGAACAGTATTGAGTATTAATAAGGGCTTTTGTATCTGCTCTGAGAGATGTCAGCGATTTCATAAAATCGCTTGGACTTATAGGATGTCCTATAAGATTTCTCGGGCAAAGCTCCGTGCATGTTTTACACTGACAGCAAGCACTCATTGCCTGTCTTACACTGTTTGTTATTTTCTGATTTCGTTTGCTTATAAGATAATGCTCCTTAGGCATTACCAGTATAGCATTGGTTGTCTTGGTGACACATTCACCGTCTGAGGCATTTCTGCCTGTCATCGGACCGCCCTGTATAAGAGCTGTATCACTGCATGTTTTGCCGCCGCACATTTCTATAAGAGCGGCAAACTTTGTTCCAAGAGGAACACATAATGTTTGAGGATTTTTTACCTCGCCTGCAACTGTAACATACTTGTGAGTGACACCTTTTGAAAGCTTAACGGCACGGTATATATTGAGAACTGTTTCTACATTATACACTATAACTCCGACATCAATCGGTATACCGCCCGGGGGCACTATACGGCCTGTAACATTGTATGTAAGAACATGCTCGTCACCGGAGGGGTAAATTTCGTCAATGACATGTACTCTGCCGTTTGGATAAGAGTCTATTTCACTCATAATGGCATTTAATGCTCCTGTGTAGGACTTTTTAATGCCTATTGCAAATTCCTTTGCACCTACTGTTTCTGTAATCATAGAAAGAGTGCTTAAGATTTCGTGAGCGTAAATTTCCATTAACTGTCTGTGAAGCTTTAAGAGAGGTTCACATTCTGCACAGTTGAGTATTACAGTATCTGCATTTGTATTTAATTTTGCATAGGAGGGGAAACCGGCACCGCCGGCACCGGTAACGCCTGCCTGTCTAAGAATATCTTTAAGAATATTTAATTCCATTAAAATCAAAACTCCAATTCTGAACCGGAATCTACTATGCCCACAATAGCTGCATCAATAGGCGAACCCGCCATATTGCATCCGACTCTTGCGGCACTTCCTGTTGCTACGAGAACAATTTCTCCTATGCCTGCACCAACGTTGTCAACAGCCACAAATCTGGATTGAGCCATGCCTTGGCAGGGCTCAATCACCATAAATTTGCTTCCGACCAGATTATCATTTTTTCTTGTTGATACAATGCTTCCTACTACCTTACCTATAATCACTTATATCACCTCGTAAAAATGCTTTGCGATGTGGGATTACTTAAGTGTAGGGATGATTTTTTCAACGTCGCCGTGAGGTCTGGGAATTACATGTGTAGCGATTATTTCGCCAAGCTTTGCAGCGTTTGTCTGACCTGCTTCAACTGCAGATTTAACAGCGCCTACATCGCCTCTTACCATAACGCTTACGAGACCGGAACCGATTTTCTCTGTTCCTACGAGCTGAACATTTGCTGCTTTGAGCATAGCATCAGCAGCTTCGATTGCTGCTACTAAGCCTCTTGTTTCGATAATACCTAATGCTTCTAATGACATTTTCTTTTCCTCCTTGATAATTGGTGCAGTCTCCTGGGGAGCTGCTTTAGTAGTTTTTGTTGTTTTTGATGCTGCCATCTTGATTTCTCCTTTTAATTAGAATTTGGGGAGAATCTTTTCTACATCCTCGTGGGGTCTGGGAATTACATGAACTGCGATGAGTTCGCCAAGTCTAGCTGCAGTTGTTGCACCGGCTTCTGTTGCTGCCTTAACTGCACCAACATCGCCTCTTACCATAACACTTACTAATCCTGAACCGATTTTTTCTGTTCCGATTAATGTAACGTTAAGTCGGGAGGCCAAGCGGTCTTAGGAAGAC
>JAZREC010000114.1:0-9519 GCA_045660605.1 Clostridia bacterium | reverse complement strand
TACAAAATCACATATGCGATATGATAAAAAACATCTTTGAGTCAAATCTTGAAATAAACCAAATTGCAGACACAAACGCAATTTCTATCCTAAACAAAATCAAAAAAGTAATAGCAGACAGCTCCCTATCCGATTTTGATGCAATAGAAGAAATCGTATGCATATTGGAAGAAAATAATATTGACTGCGGGGGCAGGCATGATTTTTAAGTTTAATAACAGTGATTGATACAGGAAGCATACATCTGCTGTGCGCTCGTATAGCGGACGAAGCATATATCAAATTTACAAATCAAACATAGAACAAAACCTCTCAAAATGCATAGTGTCTTTTGAGAGGTTTTATATTTTATTCTGTCTTAAATTTATCAAGCACATCAAGCTGAGCCGTAAGCATACCCTTTGCGTTGTTTCTGTATAGCTCCATTGCGGTTTTCATTTCCGCAAGCTGTGTATTTATATTGGCAACCTCGGCATTTGCCTCGTCTATAATTTCCTTTGCCTTAAGCTTTGCCTCATCTATGATTACCTCTGCCTTTTCCTGTGAGGTTCTCTGAAGCTCCTCTGCGGTAGACTGTGCAACTATGATGGAATTCTTCATTGTGTCCTCCATAGCCTTGTAGCTGTCAAGAAGCTTTGTAAGAGTATTTATTTTGTCTGCATTTTCTATCGACTGCTTATATGCTTTTTCATAATCCTCGGTCAGCACCTCGATGTATTCGTCTACATCTCTTTTGTCATAGCCTCCGACCGTAGCTTTCTTAAATGTTTTTGTGCGAAGGTCCATAGGTGTAATCATAGCATTTTCCTCCTTTGTTCCCTGTTATATATATTTTTTAACTTCTATGTGTGTTCTGCCTTTTTTTGTAAGGCTTCCTATAGTTTCCAGCTTGAACTTTCCGCTTCCTCTTGCGGAAATTGTGTCTCCCTCTTTGAGAATAAGAGACGGATTTTTGACCGAACTATAATTGACATTTACACTTCCCTCTGATATAAGCTCCTGAGAGTGTGTACGTGATTTGCCAAGCACAGCACTCAGTACACAGTCAAGGCGAAGCGATGATACTGTAGAGGAAATATCCAAAAAGGTCTTTGTTCCCTCGGGGAATGCACACTCATCCGAAACACTTACCTTGACAGATGCAGATGCTACCTTGGTTAAATTCATTGAGACAAAGTCTGCAATCTCAGGAAGCACAGCCATAACTGCTCCGTCCTCACTTACCGCAATATCGCCTGTAAGCTCTCTTGTTATGCCAAGTCCGAGAACCGAACCGAGATAGTCCCTGTGAGAATACTGTCTTTGGTTTGTCGGTCTTATCGTAACATACGATATCGGATAGCTTATCTCCTCCCAGTCATTTGGAATAAAGGCAACTATCCTTCTGTCGGCATCCTCATAGCCTCCGAAAAAGCTTAGCTTGCCGAAAAAAATCTCTCTGTCAGATACAAGCATCTGCTCTCTCGGGCTCAAAAAACGCGAATAGGTAATAAGACCTGTCTTTATGCTCCTGTCGCAAAGGTCACACATCTTTGACAAAAACAATCTGTCGTCGCTGTCTGTAATGCCCCAGAGAACACTTTTTCTGTCTGTCATATCTTAAAAGAAATCAAAAAGTGCGTGAGTTTTGAGCTCGTCCGAAAAATCATCGGAAAAATCGCCCGCAATACCCATAGTGCTCGGAACAAGAAGAATTATGCCGTTGGCAACCTTCTGCATCTTGCCTGTTAAGGCATATACTGCACCGCTTAAGAAATCAACTATCTTTCTTGCGCTGTCCTTGTCAAGCTTTTCGAGGTTGACAACAACGGGTTTCTTTTCTCTCAGGTGGTCTGTAATCTCTGTAGCATCGTTGTAGGTTGTGGGCTGAAGCACAACAACCTTTAACTGTGTTGTAGTGTGAATGTTTACAACCTTACCCTTTCTGCCTTGTGACGAGGGTTGTGATGCTGTGCTGATATCTGTATATCTGGGCTTGGGCTCGGGTGAAAAGAATTCCTCCTTCTTTTCGGGGGTAATCTCTTCCTCATTATCTCTTACATCGCCGATACCCATAAATGTAAGGAATTTTTTAACCATTTCTCCCATTTTTATATCCTCCTTATTATCTGAAGAGTCCTGTGCCTACGCGGACAATTGTGGAATTCTCTTCCACTGCCTGTATGTAATCATTTGTCATACCCATAGACAAGCACTCCATACTAACATTATCTAATTTTTTTGACGATATGTCAACAGAAATTTTGTACAAATTTGAAAAAATTTGATGAAGCTCGTCATTATCTGCCGAAAAAGGCGCCATTGTCATAAGTCCTTTTATTCTTATGTGCTCATATCGGGAAGCCTGCTTTATAAAATCATACACCTCTGAGGGCGAAATACCGCTTTTTGACTCCTCGCCCGACACATTCACCTCAACTAAGATATCCATGATTTTATTTATTTTTGCACACTGTCTTTCGATTTCCTCGCACAGAGACATCGACTCAACCGAGTGTATCATACATACCTTGTCGGCAATATACTTTACCTTGTTTTTCTGCAGGTGTCCTATTATGTGCCATCTTACATCGCCTTTAACCTCGTCATACTTTGTAAGCAGCTCCTGAACCCTGTTTTCTCCAAGGTCTGTAAGGCCTAATTTTACCGCCTCGTTTATTCTGAGCGCATCTATTGTCTTGGTTACGGCAAGGATTGTGACATCGTCAGGATTTCTGCCTGTTTTTTCACATGCCTTTCTGATATTTTCCTTTATTTCCAAAAGATTGGTTTCTATACTCATTATGTTATTCTGTCTCCTGATTTGAATTTTTTGTTAGACGAAACTATAACCTCGTCATAGAGCAAAAGTCCGCCCTGTACCGTATTATCCTCCTCGACTATTGCATAGCTTGCATCCTTGTAGAGAACATTGACCTTTTTGAAGTATACTATGCCGTCTATTACAACATAAACGCCCGTCTTGCCGTCTGCTACATGAAGTGCCTTTATGGGAACCCTGAGTCCCTTGTATTTATTGCGGATGAGGTCTATGGAAATAAATCTTTCCTTGTTAGCCCACTCGGTGCTTTCCTCCGAGGTTACGGTAACTAAATAATTTCCGTTGACGGGGGTTGATATATAACTTATTCTGCCCTTGGCATCCTTTTCGGAATTCTTTGTTCTGAGATACACCTGAGAGCCTTCCTTAAAGCCCGCTATCTCCTTTTGTGTTGCAAGAAAGGCTACAGCCCATCCCGAATTATCTATTATTTTGCATACTGCTTCGGAGTTTTCGTCCTTTGGGGAGGTGCCTTTCATTTTGTATATACTCTCAAAGTCATATGGGGTCATGGTGCCTACAGCCGACATTGTTACGATTTCCTCAAAGCCGTCCATATGGGGGCTGTATATTCCCGCAATCGGTGAATAAAGGTCCTGCTTTGAGCTTCCGAGCTTTCTTTCGTACTCCGCCTTGCTATCCATAAGTCCCGAGAGAATATCGTCTGTATAGTTTTTGCCGTTTTCCATGGCGTTCTTCTTGTCATTAAGAAGATTAAGCTCATTATGAACAGACACAACCTTTTCCATGTTGCCGTCTTCTATCGCCTGTGTTATTTCGTCTGTCCTTATGTTCATGGTACTCTCAACACGAAGCTCTGCTACGGCAAGAGACGAAAGCTCGTCTCTTGCCTTTGTTATTTCTTCTATGCGGGCGTTTATTGCCGCAAGGCTTGACTTTGCCTCGTCATCTATCTCGGACTCGTATATACTTGCGACATGTCTGTTTCTTCTCACCAGCTGGCTGTCCCGCACTACGGATTCCAGAACGCCTGTTTTTTGTGCGTTTATTACCTTTTCGTCACGGATTACAAGTGCATCAAAGGCGTAGGACTTTTCCATCTCTCCGTGTCCTACCATTTCCAGCTTGATGCCTCCCCGAAACATCTTTACCGTCCATATGCCAAGTATGATAAGGGCAAGCGAGATAATTATTATCTTTTTTTTCATAGAACTTCCCTCTCTATAATCTCAAGACACCTGTCCGCAGTTTCCTCGGGGGAAGAAAATTCATCAAGATTAAGCCATATTCCCTCCCTGTCTCTGCGAAACCATGTGAGCTGTCTTTTTGCATAATGTCTTGTGTCTGTTTTTATTCTTTCCGTTGCTTCCTCAAGGCTTACCTCGCCTCTTATAAAGCTCAGTATCTCCTTGTAGCCGAGTGCCTGAATTGCGGTGTTTCCGTCTGTAAGTCCTCTTGACATAAGCTCCCTGACCTCGCTTAGGAGACCGCTCTCCATCATCTCGTCCACTCTCTTGTCTATCCTCTCATAGAGGCTTTCTCTGTCTCTGTAAAAGTATATCCTTACCGAGTTATACGGGGACTCAATTGCTTTTGTGCTTTTGTTGTAGTCGGATATTTTGTTTCCCGTTAAATGTTGGTATTCTAGTGCCCTTATAACGCGTTTGACATTGTTTGGGTGTATTATCTGTGCACTCTCGGGGTCTGTTTCTTTAAGCATATCGTGCAGATGCTCATTTCCCATGGCTTCGGAAAGCTCTTCGAGTTCTTTTCTGTATTCTTCGTCCGAGCCTGCGTCTTTCTTAAAGTCTATCCCCTTTATGAGAGAGTCCGCATAAAGCCCTGTTCCTCCCACAAGAAGAGGAATTCTGCCCTCGGCATTTATTCTCATTGCAATCGGGGTTGCCATGGACACATAGTCATACACGCTGAAGCTCTCCCAAGGCTCCTTTATGTCTATCATGTGATGGGCTACACCCTGCATTTCTGCTTTTGTCACCTTGGCGGTGCCTATATCCATGCCCCTGTATATCTGCATGGAATCGCAGGATATAATCTCTGTATTCATTTTTTTTGCAAGAAGTACGGAGGTCTCTGTCTTGCCGACTCCCGTAGGGCCTGCGATAAGAACAATTTTCGGTTTAATCATAGTATCCTTTTGAATTGCTTTTCCATAGCGTATTTTGACATTCTGGCAATTATGGGTCTGCCGTGGGGACAGGTGTTGATGCCGTCTCCGAGCGAAAGAACTCTTTCTGCGAGAACCTTCATTTCCTTATCTGTCATGGAGGTGTTCCCCTTAAGTGCCTTTTTGCACGCAATCATGTGCAGTGCCTCCTGGAAAAGCTGTCTGTGAATATTGCTGTTATTCTTTGTAATAAGAGTTATTATATCGGAAATCAGGTCTTTTATGTCCTGTTCCTCAAATGTTCCGGGTGTGGAACGGATTATTATGCTCGATGCACCGTATTCGTCGGTCTCAAAGCCAAGCTGATAAAGAAAATCCTTGTTTTCTGCAGCTACTGCCATCTCGCTCGGAGAAAGGGTCATTGTTACGGGAAGAAGC
This sequence comes from Clostridia bacterium, assembly GCA_045660605.1. Classification (GTDB taxonomy): domain Bacteria; phylum Bacillota; class Clostridia; order UMGS1810; family UMGS1810; genus RGIG8748. Next base: position 4,171 of record JAZREC010000114.1, on the reverse strand, counting down.
ATAAGCTGAGAGGTAATGTCACTGCGGCGGAATTCTTCAAGAAGCTCCTCATAGCAAAGCCTCTCATGTGCGGCATGCTGGTCTATAATAAGCATTTCGTTGTCTCTTTGAATAAGTATAAATGTGCCGAACACCTGACCGACAAGGCGGAAATCCGTATCTGCCCTGACCTCAATGGGTTCGGGCTCTTTTTCTGCAGGGGTTGTGTATTCCATCTTCTGTATGAGCTTTCGCTCAACGAGGTTTTCTTGGGGTTTTTCATAAAAAGAAAATCTTGTCTCGTCTGCGGGTTCCTTTACTGCCTCTGTCTTTTTCTCTGTGACGGGGGTATTGATATAGCTGTCCTTTAAGAAGCATGCAGACTTTGTCTCCGCTGTCTTCTTTTCTGTGGCAGATGTATTGGTATTGCTGTCCTTCAAGAAGCTTGCAGGCTTTGTCTCCGCTGTCTTTTTTTCTGAGAAGGGGGTATTTAAGAAATTTATCTGCTTTGCCTCCTCGTATGAGGGTGCATTTTTTACGGGCATTTTCTTATTGGGGTCGGGAATATTTATCTCGGGGACAAACTTCTCTCCCGCAAGGGCATTGTGACACGCCCAGTAAACCGCGTGGTATACCTTCTTTTCGTCCTGAAAGCGAACCTCTACCTTGGCAGGATGGACATTGACATCAAGGGTCTTTGGGTCCAGCTCTGCCTTGAGAATACATACGGGAAATCTTCCCGTCATAAGAGAATTCTTAAACGCCTCGCCCACAGCCACAGACATTACTCTGGAAATTATATTTCTGGAATTTACAAAGAATATCTGGTGGCGTCTGTCCTTTCGTGCAATTCGGGAATTGCCTATATAGCCCTTTACCGAAACTCCGTTTTCCTCATAGGAAACGGCGGTCATATTCTTTGTGTAGTCTGCTCCGAAAACGGTGTAGATACTGCTTATGAGCTTGCCGTCGCCCGAGGATTTGAGAACGGTTTTGCCGTTATTTATATAATGAAAGGATATCTCGGGGTGGCTCAGCACAAGCTTATTTACAACCTCTGTAACATAGCTTGTCTCTGTTGCATCGTTTTTTAGAAACTTCATTCTCGCGGGTGTATTGAAAAAGAGGTTTCTTACAATCATGGTTGTGCCGTCGGGACAGCCTGCTTCGTCGTTTTCTATAATCTTTCCGCCCTCAAGAATCAGGCATCTGCCGATTTCGCTGTCCTGTGTCTTGGAAAAGACCTCCATTCTCGATACCGCACATATGCTTGCAAGTGCCTCTCCGCGAAAGCCGAGAGTTCCTATGGCATCAAGGTCTGTCGCATTTTCTATTTTGCTTGTGGCGTGTCTTAAAAATGCGGTTTCAAGGTAAGGGCTGTCTATACCGCATCCATTATCGGTAATTCTTATATACGGCACTCCGCCTTTTTTGATTTCCACCGTAATCTGTGTAGCTTTTGCATCTATGGAATTTTCGCACAGCTCCTTAACCACAGAAGCAGGTCTTTCGACAACCTCTCCTGCGGCAATCATATTGGCGATTTCGGTGGAAAGTACATTAATCTTCACTTAATTTACCTACCTTTTTCTGTAGTTCAAAAAGCTCATTCATAGCCTCAAGCGGTGTGAGGGTGGATATGTCTATCGACATTATCTCGTCATACAGCTTTGATGCTGTCTCTTTTTTGATTTCTGTATTCTTAAGGGTTTCTTCTATCGTTGTATCCCTCTTGCCTTCCTTGCTTTCTATTGCATGAAGCACTTCCTTGGCTCTTTGGGTAACCTCGTCGGGAACTCCTGCGAGCTTGGCAACCTCTATTCCGAAGCTGTCGTCTGTACCGCCTCTTACTATCTTTCGGAGGAAGGTTATATCGTCACCGCGTCTTTTAACCGCGACAGAATAGTTGCGTACGCCATCAATTCTTCCCTCAAGCTCTGTAAGCTCATGGTAATGCGTTGCAAAGAGGGCCTTTGCACCGATTTTGTTTGCGGTGTATTCAACCACCGCCCATGCTATAGAAAGACCGTCATAGGTGCTTGTGCCTCTGCCTATTTCGTCAAGAATAAGCAGGCTCTTGTCGGTTGCCTCCCTGAGTATGTGGGCAACCTCGTTCATCTCCACCATAAAGGTACTCTGTCCTGACGAAAGGTCGTCCGAGGCTCCTATTCTTGTAAAAATTCTGTCTACTATGCCTATTGACGCACTCTTTGCAGCTACAAATGAACCCATCTGTGCCATAAGTGTGATTATGGCGGTCTGTCTCATATATGTGGACTTACCTGCCATGTTGGGACCTGTTATGATTGAAAATCTGTTTTCTTCCTTGTCAAGATATGTGTTGTTTGGAACGAAAAGTCCGCCCGAAGCGGTAAGCTCTACTATGGGGTGTCTTCCGTCCTTTATGTCGATAACTCCGCTGTTATTTACCGAGGGCTTTACATAGCCATTAACGGATGCAACATACGAAAGAGAACACAAAACATCTGTAACACTTACGGTTTCTGCCATCTTTTTAAATCTCTTTATGTTCTTTGTGATGTTATCTCTGAGATACATAAAGTCTGTATATTCAAGCTCGTTTACTCTTTCTCTGGCACTTAAGATTGTGTTTCCCAGATCCTTGAGCTCGGGAGTTATAAATCTTTCGCTTCCTGTAAGGGTCTGCTTTCTTATATAATGTGCGGGAACCTGACCAAGGAACGAACGGGTAACCTCTATGTAGTAGCCGTAGACCTTGTTGTAATTTATTTTGAGGTTTTTAATTCCTGTTTTTTCCTTTTCCAGAGCTTCTATCTGTGCTACTGCACCTGCTCCGTTATTCATAATATTTCTCAGGCGGTCAAGCTCCTTGTCAAAGCCGTCCTTTATAAAGCCTCCCTCACGGATTGTAAAGGGAAGCTCATCATCCTTGATGGCACTTTCCAGAAGTATAAAAATATCGGAAAGGTCATCAAAATCCCTCGAAAATCTTGCAAAAATCGGGCTTTTGAGAAGTCTTAACAGTTTTCCGATTGACGGAAGGATAGCTATACTTTCCTTAAGTGCGAGAAAATCCCTTGCGTTGCATGAGCCAAATACCGTCTTGGAAATAATTCTTTCTATATCCTTGATTTTGCGGATTTCGGCTCTGAGGCTGTCAAGCAAATCACGATTTGCGAACAGCTCCTCAACCGAGGAAAGTCTTTCTTCTATTGCGTCGCAAGCTACAAGCGGTCTGTCTATCCAGCTTTTGAGCATTCTTGCTCCCATGCCCGTTCCCGTCTTGTCAAGAATTCCGTAGAGAGAGCCTTTTTTGGTCTTGTCTCTCATGGTTTCAGTTAGCTCAAGGTTTCGTCTTGAGGACATATCAATATCAAGATAGTCGCAGGACTTATAGTAGGAAATATTTTCTATATGCGAAAGGTCTGTTTTCTGCGTTTCGTCAAGATAACGAAGAATTGCGCCGACAGAGCGGACGCAATATTCCTTGTCAAAGAAAAATCCGTCGCTCCAATGTTTATTAAACTTCTCCCTTGTAAGACATTCACTGCTTTTAGTCTCAAAGTATTCCTCGCTCACAAAGCTCTCGTAGAAGTCATATCTGTTTTTTAATTCTTCTACGGCATTTGTCTTTTGATAGCCTCTGTCATTTATGATAATTTCCTTTGGCTTAAAGCATGCAAGAGTGTTTACAAGCTGATTTACCACTCTGTCATTGGGGCCGTCTGTGGTTATGAACTCTCCCGTTGTTACATCGCAGAGTGTAAGTCCGTAGTAATCATCATCTATATAGATACATGCAAGATAGTTGTTTTCATCGGGGGTAAGGATTGTATCAAGATTTGCAGTACCGGGGGTTATTATGCGGACTACATCTCTTTTTACTATATCTCTTGCAGATTTGGGGTCTTCAACCTGCTCGCAGATTGCAACCTTCTTGCCATGCTTTATAAGACGGGCAATATAGTTCTGTGCACTGTGAAACGGAACACCGCACATGGGTGCTCTCTCCTCCTGTCCGCAGTCCCTGCCCGTAAGGGTGATTTCCAGTATCTGAGAGGCGGTTATGGCGTCGTCGTAGAACATCTCATAGAAGTCTCCGAGACGGAAAAACAGTATGCAGTCCTGATACTCACTTTTTATCTGCAGGTACTGCTTCATCATTTTTGACGGTTCTTTTTTATCATTTGTAGCCATTTCGTCCTCCCGA
>JAZREC010000113.1:0-1707 GCA_045660605.1 Clostridia bacterium | reverse complement strand
CAGTAGGAAGCTCCTCACTTGAGGGAAGCGGAGTAGACAAGGGACAGATAGAAATAGACGGTAAGGTATACAAAACAGGGAAGGCTGATGTAAGAAATGTGCTCGGTCTCTATGTAGATGCATATATTACGGATAAGTCTTCCTCAAAGGATAACAATACCCTTAAGGCAATTGTTCCAAGTCAGGGCAAAAATGACATTACAACAATATCCGCCGATGACATAGCAGACATAACATCCTCTGCATCAGGCAAGGAAATAAGCTATATCAAAGGCTCCAAGAAATACAAAATCAGCATACCTCAGAATTCTCTCGTCGTATACAACGGCAAGTCTTCGGACATGGATGCCCTTAAGGTAATAAAATCAGGAAGTATAATGGTAGCTGATGATGACAAGAAAACCGTATTTATAAACGAGACAGAAAACTATGTAGTTGATGAGGTTATAGCATCCTCTGACAGAATAATTGACAAATACGGAAAGTCTCCCCTCACTCTTGACAAAGAGGATGAGAAGTTAACATTTGTTCTCGAAAAGGACAACAAAATAACAGATATATCCGCTCTTAAGGAATGGGATGTAATAACCCTTACAATGAGCAAGGACAAGAGTGTTATTTACGGTACTGTTATAAACAACCCCGTAGAAGGCAAAATAACAGAGATTGACGATGAATATGTATATGTGGGTGACAAAAAGCTTAAGGTTTCTCCAAGCTATCCCGAAAAGATTGAGATAGACGATGAGGGTATCTTCTATCTTGACCAGGAGGGCAAGATAGCCGCTTTTGACGAGGGTAAGACGACAGAAAGAAGCTATGCGTATATATCCGACATAGGTTCCAAATCAGGTCTTAACCCCAAGCTTGAGCTTGAGATATTTGATGCTCAGGGTAAGCTCTCCCGTGTAACTGCGGCATCGAAAGTAATGGTTGACGGAAAGTCATATACAACCGTACAGGCAATACAGAGTGCAATAGGCGGTAAGGGTCAGCTTGTATCAGTTAAGTTTAACTCTCAGGGTGAGTTATCCGAAGTGACAAAGAGCACCGAGGGCGAAATCGATGAGGATAAGTTTGTTCTCAATCTTTCCGAAGACGATGTAGTATACAATGCAAAGACCTCCAAGCTTCTTGCAAGCGGTATGGAAGTAAGAGTAGGTGCAGATACAATCGTATTTGACCTCCCTTCCGGTGCTGAGAGCGAGGACTATTCCATCGCAGGGAAGAGCTTTTTCTCCGACGGTGACAAGTATGATATAACCGTTTATGATGTAAGAGAAGATTTAACCGCAGGAGTTATTGTGGTAACAAGCTCCGAAAACAAGGCAAGCGAGGACAGCAGTGCGGTGATTGTAGACAAGCTTACAAGCTACAAGGATGAAGACGGCGATACAGCAGAAAAGCTCTACGCATATCAGAATGGCGAAAGAATATCCCTTACTGCAAAGGCAGGAACATTCAAAAAAGGCTCCTCCAAGCTTGAAGCAGGCGATATAATTCAGGTTAAGGCAGATTCCAAGGGAAGAGTAAAGGCTATTGAGGTTCTCTTTGATATAGATACAAAGGGTACGGAAATAAGCAAAAAGCTCTCTGATAACCTTAGTGTTGAATACGGCAAGGTGGTTAAAAAGTTTGATAGCTCCTTTAACCTCACTGTAGATGATGCAATGGCTAAAAACTACACAATAGGCGATGCCAAGATTC
>JAZREC010000112.1:0-3058 GCA_045660605.1 Clostridia bacterium | reverse complement strand
TTTTGTGTCAACAAAAATATCGAGCAATCGAAGATTGCATATCGACAAAATACAAGTCCTGCTTTTTTTACATCCCCCATTACATATTACTTAAAAGAAGATATCCTAATATAAGCGGAAGAATAAAATCATCCCCCGACTCGCTTGCCACAAGAAACAGCACAGCAATAAGGATTATATCATCTGTTTTCAGCCCCATCGGCAGACCAAAGGGCAAAGCAGAGGCTATCTGTACTTCGGGTTCTTCTGCAGAAGCAATCTCATTTTGTTCTTCGTTTGTTTCTATTGGTGCGGTGTCAGTAATCGCAATATCATTTCGCCTTGTGTATCCGTCATAATATCTGGTATACATTTTTTAGTCCCTTTCATTTTTCAGCACTTCGGTAAGCTTTGTAAGCTTAAGTATTCTTATGGCACGGTCTATGCCGTCTGCCCTTCCGGGGCTCATGTAGGGTTTGAGGGCGTTTAATAGGGTTATTCGTCGGTCGTCTGCTCTTCCAAGTATGTTCATCATGCTTTTTACACTCGACTCCAGCTCTCCATTAGACGGCGGAGGACTTTCTTCGTTAGACCCCTGAGAACCGAGAAGGTTTTTTAGCCCATCAGGATTGGAAAGCATGCTCCCCAAAAGCTTAGATATGTCGTCATTCACTAAAATTTTCCCCCTTTCATTATCTCATTTGCCTTTTTGAGTATAAGAGGATTTGAGCGAATCATTTTTTCTATCTCCGCATCGCTAAGTGAGTCAAGCTTTCGGGCAATGTCACCCATTCCAAGCTCCTGAAGCTTTTTTTGCACGAGTACCTTGTCAAAACCGTTCATAAAATTGTTTGGAATATCAGATATAAAAAACACCGTCCTTTGACATGGAACCATTAGAGAATGGCTATTCACTAATGGATATGCAAAGAACGGCGGTTTTATACCTATTTAAAAATTGTTCGTATATCTCCGAAATCAATACCCTTTATAATCTCATACACCTTGAATTTAATCTGTGTTTTTCCTCCCTCTGCCATGGTGTATGTTTCTTTTCCGAGACTGTCTATCAGCATGTCGGACATCGCAGGGTCACAGCCCGCAACGGTTTCGTCCGCAAAGCAAAGGGGCGGAAACATAACGCATCACCAGTTATCGCCCTTTCCCGTACCTATCTCTACCGTAAGGGCGGTGTATGTCCCTTTGGGCAGGGCAAGGCTTCCGTATTCTCTTGTGGGAAATCTGCTTTTCCCGTACTTTGCACGAACCTCGTAATTATATCCGTTTTTTGCGATTTCGTCACTTGCGATTTTTTCTATATCTTCGAGGCTTTTTTGGGTAAGTGCGGAAACCTCGTCTATATCCATTCCGTTTTCTTTCATTATATATGCTTCTTTAAGAATTCTGTCTCTTACCTTTAGCTTAAGCTCCTGATCCTCTTTGGAGTTGCTGTTTGCACGGACATGAAGCCGTATTATTCCGTCGGACAGACTTTCGCTCGTACTGCTCACACCGCACGCAACAGATACCGCAAGAAAAAAACCAAGACATATGGCAATCGGAAGTTTGTTCAATATATTCAATCCTTTCAAAAAAACATCTCTGTCAAAATTATTGACAGAGACTTAAAAATTTATACAGTTTGTGTAAGAAATACATCCTTGTACATATCTTTGAAATAGTTATAAGCTTCCCTTGCCTTTTCCCCGTTTTCAAAAATACCAAAAACCGCCGAACCGCTTCCGCTCATCAGCGAAGCATCCGCACCCATAGAGAGCATTTTTGATTTAATGTCTTTTATTACAGGAAAGCTTTTGAATATGCTTGCCTCAAAAGAATTTTCCATCATATTATATAGTGCCTGCCTGTCGCCTTTTTCGATTGCCTTTTGTGCCGTGTCGGCATCGGGATGAACCAGAGACGGATAGTCAAGACTTGCATATGCCTTTGGTGTGGATACAGACACAGGCGGTTTTACTATAACCACAGGCACACTTTCCAGAGGCTTAATCGGAGCTATAATGTCCCCGATGCCCGTTGCCCTTGCGGTAGACCCCATAAGACAGTAGGGGACATCCGCACCGAGCCTTGATGATATTTTAGAAAGCACCCTTTGGGAAAGCGGTTTGCCATAAAGGATATTAAGTCCCTTAAGCACCGCCGCAGCGTCACTGCTTCCTCCTGCCATTCCTGCACACATGGGAATTCTCTTGTCAACAAAAATCCTTGCCCCCGACCTTATCCCCGTAACATCAAAGAATAGCTTTGCCGCCTTGTACGCAAGGTTTGTTTCGTCATAGGTTAGAGAGCCCGTACCGCTAAGCTCTATGGAAGTGAGAATTTTTTCTATTGTTATGATATCATGCAGTCCCACAGTCTGCATAATCATATCAACATCGTGATACCCGTCTTCTCTTTTACCTATTATATTTAATGTAAGATTTATTTTTGCATGAGCTTTTATTTTCATAATTATTATTTCCTTTTATCCTCGTTGCCGATAGGCAACATATCGAGTGCCTTAGCACATATCGAGCCGTAAGGCATATCGAGAATTCGTAAGAATTCATATCGACAAACGATTTAATCATTGTTGATATCTTGGTTTTTCTTCGCAGTTGTTATTGACGCAATCAACTTTCTTCGGATAATACCGCAATCATTCTTTAATGAGTTGTATACCTCTTCATTAAATTTGTGTTTTCGGTACATCAATTCCAACCAATAATCCGTTTCAGAACTTTCCTTTAAGGCAATTTCAAGCTTATGTATGAAATCTAATCTGCTTTGTGCATATTTTGCCTCGTGTATATTTGCACCAATTGAGGATGATGAACGCAACAATTGATTTACATATACACTGCAACCTTTGATGTTATCGCATATGTCGGAAACAGCTATCGCAAAATCAATGGATTCTTGTCTTAACTGATTTTTATTTTGTTCCATCCTTTTTCTCCTAATTTTAATTCTCGTCGCATCAGCGACATATCGAGTGCGTCAGCACATATCGAGTCTTTTAAGACATATCGAGAATTCGTAAGAATTCATATCGATGTCGTGTGTGGTTGTCGATATG
>JAZREC010000111.1:0-1500 GCA_045660605.1 Clostridia bacterium | reverse complement strand
ATCATACAGGTATTTCCCTGAAAGATTGCACAATGAAACTAAGCACAAAAACGCCTTTCTGTTGCACATAAGCTTATCGGGCAGGGCGAAAGCTTGTCCGTTGCCGCATCAAGAAGCGGGTTTAATGATTATTCATGCTTTTACAGGCTGTATAAAAAATATTATAGATAATAAAAAATGCCCGCTTATACGGTTAGTTTGTATAAGTGGGCATTTTTTTATTACGAAAGCATATTCTCAATGAATATACCATATCCACGTGTGGGGTCATTTACAAAAACATGAGTTACAGCACCTATTATTTTGCCATTTTGAATTATCGGTGAACCTGACATTCCCTGAACTATACCGCCTGTTCTTTTTACAAGCTCCTCATCGGTAATTTTTATAGAAAAGGATTTTGTTTTATTTTTGGTAAGGCGGTTTATTGAGACTATTTCTGCCTTATATTCTCTCACCTTATCGTCCGTTTCTACAGTACACAAAATGGTGGCGCCTCCCATCTGTATTTCCGACGAGGGTGCAGGTTCAAGAGGATTATAAATGCGTTCTATATTCTCTACTGTACCGTACACTCCCTCATAGGTATTTTGTGTACATTTTCCGATATACATATCCTCGCTTATAGCTCCGATAAGCTCGCCGGGAACACCCTTCTGCCCCTTGGCAACATCTATAATATCCGCCCTGTAGATATTTCCGTTTTTTAAGGGCACAAGTGTTCCGCTGTCCGTTACCGCATGGCCAAGAGCACCAAAGCGGTTGCCATTAAGGTAAGTCATTGTGCCCACTCCTGCAATTGAATTCTTTACATAAATTCCGAGCCTCTTATGTCCGTCAATACACATTGACGGCTCCACACGGACAGAATATGTCTTTCCGTCTCTCGATACGTTGAGAGTACAGCCTTGTGCACTGCTGTCGCAGATTTTTGTAAATTCCTTTACGGACGATGTGCGTGTTCCGTTGATTTTGGTTATTACATCCCCTGCTTTAAGACCTGCTTTAGCACCCGGTGAGACACATATTCCGTCCCCTGTTTCAAAATCCGAAAAGCCCGACACTATGAGCCCGTCGGAATACATTTTGAGCCCTATACATTCTCCCGAGGGATAGAGCAAGGGAGCTTTTACGGTATTTACACTTACCTTTCCTGCAGGTATGAGACCCAGAACCTTTACAGACACCGTTCGGCTTTCCGCCCCCTCTGTAACTCCTCCCTCCAGTCTCCCTCCGACAGATGCAGGCATATCATAGGATGCCGTTATTCCCGGCGGAAGCCTGAAATTAAGCGACGAGCCTTCTATGAGAGTGTATGTGTCCGGCATTATATAAAAGACACAAAACAAAAAATAGCCGATTACTATAAGTGTAAATCCCGCAAAACTTAAAAAAACTATTTTACGAGACTTCAAATCAAACAACCTCCAAAACAAATTTCAACTTTTAATCTGTCCGTTATAAAAATATTTATAAGCGTGAATTGTTTCCAAATAAAAA
>JAZREC010000110.1:0-1086 GCA_045660605.1 Clostridia bacterium | reverse complement strand
AAGCTCAAGGTTTGTACCCTTCATTGCTCCGTCCTTGGAAATGTCTGTGCATATTACGGTTCTTACACCGATTTTTTCCATTCGGTCAAACATTTCGTCGCAGGAAACCTTGCTGATTTCTGTCCATCCCTTTGTTGCAACAAAGCCGTCAGAGATGTCTATTCCCACTGCTATGGCATCTCCGTATTTATTTACCATCTCTTCGGTAAATGACGGATTTTCTATTGCTATTGTGCCGAGGATAACACGCATTACGCCTGCTTCGAGGTATTTTTTTATAACCTCTTCGCTTCGTATTCCGCCTCCGATTTCTATCTTAAGCCCTGTCTTCTGTGCTATGGAACTTATAAGCTCAAAGTTGGGTGTATCTCCTGTTCTTGCACCGTCAAGGTCTACAAGATGAAGATAGCCCGCTCCCATGCTTTCAAAGTCCTTTGCAACACTTAAGGGACTTTCGTTATATACTGTTTTTCGGTTGTAGTCGCCCTTGAAAAGTCTTACGGCTTTTCCGTCTATTATATCTATTGCAGGAAATATATTCATATTATCACACCTCTATAAAGCCTTTGAGTATTGCAAGACCTGTTTTTCCGCTCTTTTCGGGGTGGAACTGTGTTCCGTATACGCATCCGTTTTCCGCCGAGGCGGTAAGCGGTATTTCGTACTCTGTTGTTGCTGTTGTGCTTTCCGTACAATTCTTTCCGTAATAGGAGTGAACAAAGTACACAAAGTCGCCCTCGTCTATGTAGCGGTAAAGCTTGCTTTTTGGTTTGTCCTTGGGAAAGCTAAGGGCATTCCAGCCGATGTGGGGAATCTTGAGGTCTGCCTTTATGTCGTCTTCAATCGGTGCAATTATTCCGTCTATGAGACCAAGACCCTCATGCTCGCCGTATTCATAGCTTTTGTTAAAGAGCATCTGCATACCGAGACATATTCCAAGAAGCGGTTTGCCCTCTGAGGTTTCTTTAAGGATTGCATCCCACATACCCGAGGTGCGAAGCTTATTTGCCGCATCCTCAAAGGCACCCACGCCGGGGAGGATAATCTTGTCTGCTTTTTTAAGCTCTTTTGGGTCCTTGGTAAGAA
>JAZREC010000109.1:0-1627 GCA_045660605.1 Clostridia bacterium | reverse complement strand
TTTGCAATTTTTTGCTGTGCTGAGTCAATATTCTTATCCTTAAATGCAAAATAGAACTTAATTTTGGGTTCTGTACCCGAAGGTCTTATTGCAATCCATGAGTCATTTTCCAGTCCAAATTTGAGAACATTTGATTTCGGGAGGTTAAGCTTTTGAGTGCTCTTATCCTCAAGGTTTGTAACTGTACCCTTTGAAACATCATAGAGCTTAATCACCTTTGTACCGCATATTTCTGTCGGAGGATTATTACGGAAGTTTTCCATAATGGACTTGATTTTTTCTGCACCGTCAGCACCCGGTAGAGTAAATGTCTTAAGAGACTCCAGATAATATCCGTACTCCTCGTATAGCTTAAGAAGTCCGTCATAGAGTGTCATGCCCTGAGTCTTGTAATCTGCCGCCATCTCTGTAACAAGCATTGCGGCAACTATTGCATCTTTATCGCGGCAATATGTACCTGCAAGATATCCATAGCTTTCCTCAAAACCAAAAACATATTCATTATCGAGTATGCCCTCTTCAAATTCCTTGATTTTTTCGCCGATAAACTTAAATCCTGTAAGTACATCATATACTTTTATGCCGTAATGCTTTGCAACTGGTAAAATCATATCAGTTGTAACTATGGTCTTTATTACAGCTCCCTTGGGACTGAGAGTTCCGTTAAGCTTTTTATTACGCAGGATAAATTCGCACAGCAAGACACCAATCTGGTTACCGCTGAGTGTCATATATTCTCCGTTTGCATCCTTGATTATAACACCGAGTCTGTCTCCGTCGGGGTCTGTTGCAAATATTATATCTGCGCTCTCCTTATTTGCCATATCTATTGCAATTGCAAATCCCTCTTTTTCTTCGGGGTTCGGAGATTTAACTGTGGAAAAGTCAGGGTCGGGAAGCTCCTGTTCCTTGACAATACGGACATTTTTGCATCCTATTCTTTTAAGAATTTCCCTTACAGGCTTGTTGCCTGTTCCGTGGAAGGGCGAATATATTACGCTGAAGTTATCTCCAAGCTTTTCAATTGCCTCTTTATTGATAGACTGATTAAGTACATTTTTGTAATACTCCTCATCAACCTCGGAGCCGATTATGTTAATAAGACCCTTGGCTTTTGCCTCAGCCTCATCCATAACCTTAACACCCTCAAAGGTGTCAATCTTATTTATAATTGATACTACATAGTCAGCTGATTCGGGCGGAAGCTGTCCTCCGTCCGCACCGTATGCCTTATAGCCGTTATATTCCTTGGGATTATGGCTTGCTGTAATCATTATACCTCTTGCACATCCCAGATGACGGGCTGCAAAAGACAGCTCCGGTGTGGGTCTCAAATCTTCAAAAACATATGATTTAATCCCGTTAGCCGCAAGTACCTTGGCACTCTCCATGGCAAACTCCCTTGACATATGTCTGCTGTCGTAAGCTATAACTACTCCCTTTGATACCTCGTCCTCGTTTATAATGTCTTCGCATATACCCTGTGTTGCCTTACGGACAGTATATATATTCATGCAATTCGGGCCGGGGGCTATTATACCTCTGAGACCTGCTGTACCGAATTCCAGTTCCTTATAAAAATATTCCTTGATTTGTTCCGGAGAAAGACTGCTGAGCTTTTCTCTTG
>JAZREC010000108.1:0-3814 GCA_045660605.1 Clostridia bacterium | reverse complement strand
AATGCCGAGCGCGTGTTCAACGTTGCCGACATTATTACGAGTACTTACAAAGCCGGCAATCAGGTCATCGTTGTTGTGCCCGCCCAGGGCGATACCACTGACGATTTGATTGAAAAAGCAAAAGAAATTAACCCCAAGGCATCCAAAAGGGAGATGGATATGCTTCTTTCCACAGGAGAGCAGATATCAATATCCTTGCTTGCTATGGCTATCGGAACACTTGGAGTAAATGCCGTATCCCTTACCGGATGGCAGGTAGGTATGAAAACCGACTCCAAATACGGTATGGCAAGAATTAAATCCGTAGACGGCGAAAGAATCCGCAATGAGCTTGACAATGGCAAGATAGTTGTTGTTGCAGGATTTCAGGGTATAAACAAATATGATGATATTACCACATTGGGACGAGGCGGTTCGGATACTACTGCAGTAGCAATTGCTGCGGCTCTTCACGCGGACTTGTGTGAGATATATACCGATGTTGACGGTGTGTTTACCACAGACCCGAGAATAGTACCGGAAGCAAAAAAGCTCGATGAAGTTTCTTTTGACGAAATGCTTGAGCTTGCAAGCCTTGGAGCGAATGTGCTTCATAACCGTTCAGTAGAAATGGCAAAGAAATATAATGTTAATATGTGTGTTCGTTCCAGTCTCAATAATAATGAAGGAACATATGTCAAGGAGGAAAGCAAAGTGGAAAAGACTCTTGTAAGAGGTGTAGCTCGTGATAATGATGTTGCAAGGATAGCAATCTGCAACCTTAAGGATGAACCCGGTATAGCATTTAAGATTTTCTCTCATCTTGCTAAGCACGGTATAAATGTAGATATTATACTTCAGTCAATAGGCAGAGAGGGTTATAAGGATATCAGCTTTACAGTAACAGAATCCAATGCAGAAAAGGTTGAAGAAATTCTTATGGCTGAAAAATCCTATCTTGGATTTGAAGAAATAAAGACATCAACTCAGTTCTCCAAGGTTTCTATAGTAGGAAGCGGTATGGTTAACAATCCGGGGGTAGCAAGTGTTATGTTTGAAGCACTTTATGATGCTAATATAAACATTCACATGATTTCAACATCAGAAATCAAGGTATCCGTGCTTGTAAACAAGAACAATGCCGATGCTGCAGTTAGGGCAATTCATGCAAAGTTCAACCTTGCATAATTATAGTTCTGATACGAATTGAAAATATTGAACACGGTCCTTGGTCTGGTATATATGCCATACCTTGTGACTGTGTTCTTTTTAGGAGAATAATATGAATAAAGAGGAAAATCAGTGTAAGATAGAGGGAAGAAATCCGGTTACAGAAGCAATAAAATCCGGAAGAAGCATAGATAAAATCCTTATTTCCTCGGGAGAAAAAAATGGTTCTGTTAAGAAGATTATTGCACTTGCAAGAGAGAGAAAGCTTGTAATAACAGAGGCAGACCGCCAAAAGCTTGACAGAGTTTCCGAAACAGGTGCTCATCAGGGTGTGATAGCATTTGCTGCCGCAAGGGATTACAGCACCGTAGAGGACATTCTTGCTTTTGCAAAGGATAAGGACCAAAGTCCTTTTGTAATAATTTGTGATGACTTAAACGATCCTCATAACCTTGGTTCTATTATAAGAACTGCAAATGTTATGGGAGCGCACGGCGTTATTATACCCAAACGAAACTCGGTAGGCCTGAGCCCCGTAGTTGATAAAACATCAGCCGGTGCACTTGAATTTACAAGGGTTGCAAGAGTTCCCAATCTTGTAGCTGCAATAGAAACTCTTAAGAAAAATAATGTATGGATAGTTGCCGCAGATATGCACGGTGACAGAAGTATCTATACACATGATTTTTCGGGCGGAGTAGGAATTGTTGTCGGCTCAGAGGGTAAGGGCGTTTCAAGACTTGTTAAAGAAAATTGCGATTTTATTGTTAATATCCCTATGTACGGAGAAATAAATTCACTTAATGCATCTGTTGCGGCATCTCTTATGATGTACGAAGCTGCCAAGGCAAGAAATATGTAATTTGTTTTTGAAAGGTTGTCATTTATGATTAAATCATACTATACAGTTACCGGAATGTCTTGTGCGGCATGCTCTGCAAGTGTGGAAAAGGCAGTATCTTCTCTGGATGGAGTAAATAATGCATCTGTCAATCTTACATCAGGAAAGCTTGTTGTAGAATATGATGAAGAAAAATTATGCGGTAAGGATATAGAGTTTGCAATTACCAGAATAGGCTTTGGTGCTAATATGGATAATGCAGAGGCAGGCATTATGCAGAAAAACCAAGAGCTTAAGGTAATGAAGAATAGACTCATTCTGTCCGCCTGCTTTGCTGTTCCTTTGTTTTATGTGTCCATGGGACATATGCTTGGTATGAGAGTTCCGTCATTTATGGAGCCGTCAGAATTTCCGTTTGTATATGCATTGGTTCAGCTTGTGCTTGCACTTGGTACAATGATTGCTGGATATAAGTTTTATATCAGAGGTTTCAAAAACTTATTTGTTTTGAGACCCAACATGGACAGCCTTGTTGCAGTCGGCACAGGAGCCGCATTTGTATACGGCATAATTCTTATGGCAGATATGCTCAAAAACGGTACAAATCATGCCCATAATCTTTATTTTGAGTCTGTGGGCGTTATAATAACACTTATTCAATTGGGTAAGTATCTGGAAAACCGCTCTAAATTAAGGACAAATGATGCCATAGTAAAACTCATGGAGCTTGCACCGAAAAAAGCAACAGTTATAAAAGACGGTGTAAAGACCGAAATAGATACCCAAAACATCAAAGTCGGTGATGTGGTTGCTGTTCATCCGGGCGAAAAGATACCCGTTGACGGAATTGTGCTTAAGGGTTCAACAACAGTAGATGAGTCTATGCTTACAGGAGAAAGTATAGCTGTAACAAAAGAGACGGGAAGCAAGGTTTTTGCCGGATGTATAAATAAATACGGATATATAGAGGTTTCAACCTCTGTTGAGTCTTCAGGTTCAGTAATTTCACAGATTGTTGATATGGTTGAGGAGGCATCTGGTTCAAAACCGAAAATTGCACATTTCGCCGATAAAATATGCTCTGTGTTTGTTCCATGTGTTATTGGATGTGCGCTTCTTACTGCGGCTGTATGGATGCTTATCGGCAGGGAGACAGGATATGTTATTGACCGCTTTATAAGTGTGCTTGTTGTAGCTTGCCCGTGTGCCTTGGGACTTGCTACGCCTACTGCCGTAATTGTAGCTGTTGGAAGAGCTGCGGTAGAGGGAATACTTGTAAAGGATGCGCAGGCTATGGAGCATCTCAGCGGAGTTGACACATTTGTTTTTGACAAAACAGGAACTCTTACAAAGGGTGAACCCGTAGTTACAGACCTTTATATTGCTGATGGCTTTGAAAGAGACCTTGTTCTTAAATATGCAATGAGTGCAGAGGCGGTGTCGGAGCATCCGTTAAGCGATGCGGTATATGAATATGCACAAAATGCGGGCGCTGAGGAAATGCAGATAAACGAATTCCGTGCAGTCGGCGGAATGGGAGTATATGCAAACATTGACGGCGACGAGGTTCTTCTTGGAAATGTCAGATTTATGAAAGAAAATAAAGTTTCGGGAAATTATGAGGAAATAGAAGAAAAATATATTGCTGACGGAAAAACATCAATTGTAATGAGTATAAATTCCTGTGTTGCAGCTGTTTTCGCTGCGCAGGATACCTTAAAGCATAACGCAAAGGAAACAGTTGAAATTCTCAGCAAACATTATGAAACGGTTCTTCTTACAGGAGATAATGCTTATGTAGCTAAGGCTATATCAAGAGAGCTT
>JAZREC010000107.1:0-1431 GCA_045660605.1 Clostridia bacterium | reverse complement strand
TCAATGACAAATGTAACCTCTGCAGGTCAGCTCGCCGCTGTCCCCATAATAATCGGGGGCGGAAGCATAGCAGAGCTTTGTGCTACTCAGTTTCTTATTAACTTAAGGTATGCCCTTATGTCTGTTTCGCTCTCTCAAAAGCTCCATAAAAGCATACGGATGGCGGACAGATTTGCGATAGCTTTTGTAAACACAGACGAGGTTTTTGCAGTTGGATCATCAAGCAGTGAAGATGTAAAACAAGGTTACATGTACGGTCTCATTCTTACACCGTTTCTCGGTTGGAGCTTGGGTACACTCCTTGGCGCAATTGCAGGAAACATTCTGCCTAAGGTAGTTATATCTTCGCTTGGAGTTGCGATATATGCCATGTTTGCGGCAATTGTCGTACCCAAAGCAAAGAAGCACCGACCGACTGCGATGTGTGTGATTTTTGCAATTATACTGAGCTGTATATTTTACTACACACCTTACTTAAACCTCATTCCAAGCGGTTTTGTCATCATAGTGTGTGCAGTGATATCTAGTGTTATTTTTGCACTTCTTAGTCCTATTGATGAAAAGGAGGATATATAACATGACACCCAATTTTCCAATATATCTCCTTTCTTGTGCTCTTGTTACTTATCTTATAAGAATGTTACCGTTGGTACTTGTTAAGAAAAAAATCAAAAGCCGATTTTTGCTTTCATTCCTTTATTATGTGCCGTATGCGGTACTGTCTGTAATGACTATACCTGCAATACTCTATGCAACAGAGCACATAGTATCGGCAATTTTCGGACTTATTACAGCTCTCATTGCATCATACAAGGAAAAGAGCCTTCTTACTGTTGCGGCTCTCTCTTGCATGGCTGTATTTATAGCAGAAACAATAATACTTTACATAGTGTGACACTGAGGTGTTAAAAAATGACCAATTCTGAACTCCACTACAAAAAAATGACAGAAACTCCTGTGGCAAAGCTTGTAATAACGCTTGGAATTCCCACAACGATATCCATGCTTATAACAAGCATTTACAACATGGCTGACACATACTTTGTCGGAAATCTCGGAAAGAGTGCTCAGGCGGCTACGGGCATACTCTTTACTCTTCAGGCTATTATTCAGGCAATTGCCTTTATGCTCGGACAAGGCTCGGGAACAATGGTTTCCAAGTCTCTTGCCGACAAAAATACAGGCGAGGCTTCTAAATATGTATCGTCTGCATTCTTCTTGGGCGGTTTTTTGGGACTTATTCTTACAGTATTCGGTCTTGTTTTTATATCACCGTTTATGAAGCTTCTTGGAAGCACAGACACCATTCTCCCCTATGCATGCGACTACGGAATGTGGGTGCTGATTTCCTGTCCGTTTATGATTTGCTCTCTGGTGCTTAACAACTGTCTGCGTTATGAGGGCATGGCATTTTATTCCATGATAGGTCTT
>JAZREC010000106.1:0-2192 GCA_045660605.1 Clostridia bacterium | reverse complement strand
AATATATACTATATATAATAGTAGAAACTCGGTATATTTTATATATTAAATAGCTCTTTTATGATTTTTTTGTATTCATCATACCCATAAATTCTGTTGATAACATCTATCATCATATTGGCAGATAAATGTTTTGGAAGACCGAGGTGTTTTTTCAGCATTTCTCTTTTCTGATTACTCTCATCTGAGCCTGTAAGACCGTCTGTATAAAAATCCGTTTTTGTAACCTTTTTTTGCGAATCGGAATGTATCTCCTCATAACCAGCTTCTTCCAGTGCCTTAAGGATTACTTCATCATTTACTCCCTCTACACCAAGAAAACCTTCTTTTGATGAATGGTTTTTTCTTTTTTCCTTACCTATTATATCAGGAATATAGGCATGCTTTACATTGTAGTCTCTTAAAACATTTTTGAGATAGTTTCGTATTTTGAAACCGGCGCTGTCGCTGTCGGTAAATATTATTGCTCCGTCTCTTTGTGCAAGCTTTCTTATCATATCGCACTTTTTACGGTCTTTGAATATCAAAAAACCGTCTGTTACAACAACTGTTGCATCAACAAGTGTTAAAAGCTTGGACTTATCGTAACTGCCTTCTACTATTATTACTTCCTTAATTTTCTTCATACTAGTTCCTCAGGCTATGTATAGGTGCGGGTATTCTTCCTCCGCGGGCAATAAATTCTTCGCTGGAAAAACCATTGACACTCATAACAGGTCCTGTTCCGAGAAGTCCGCCGAATTCCACTACATCTCCGACCTTTTTGCCCGGTGCAGGGATTATTCTCACGGCAGTAGTCTTATTGTTTATCATTCCTATTGCCGCTTCGTCTGCTATAATTGCCGATATTGTTGATGCTGTTGTATCTCCCGGGATAACAATCATATCAAGGCCAACAGAGCATACACAGGTCATTGCCTCAAGCTTATCAAGGCTTAGGGCACCGATTGATGCAGCTGATATCATTCCTGCATCTTCGCTTACAGGTATAAATGCTCCGCTGAGACCGCCAACTGATGATGATGCAAACACTCGGCCCTTGTTTACAGCGTCGTTAAGAAGAGCAAGTGCCGCAGTTGTGCCGTGTGTTCCGCACTTTTCCAGACCCATTTCTTCTAATATATATGCAACGCTGTCGCCAACTGCAGGCGTAGGTGCAAGAGACAGGTCTACTATACCAAAAGGAACGCCTAGTCTTTTTGATGCCTCGCAGGCAACAAGCTGTCCCATTCTGGTAACCTTAAATGCGGTTTTCTTGATAGTCTCGGCTACAACACCAAAGTCCTGACCCTTTACCTTTTCCAAAGCATGCTTAACAACACCAGGACCGCTTACGCCTACATTGATTACACAATCTGCCTCGCCGACACCATGAAATGCACCTGCCATAAACGGATTATCTTCAACGGCATTTGCAAATACAACAAGCTTAGCACAGCCAAAGCCGTCGCTGTCCTTTGTAAGATAAGCACAATCCTTGATTACATTACCCATAAGCCGTACGGCATCCATATTTATTCCTGCCTTGGTACTTCCTACATTAACAGAAGAACAAACAATATCTGTTTCCGAAAGTGCCTGAGGAATTGATTTTATAAGTATTTCATCGCCCTTGGCAAACCCTTTTTGTACAAGAGCAGAAAAACCACCTATGAAATTGACACCCACTTCCTTGGCTGCCTTATCCATAATTTTTGCAAACTTTACATAGTTATCCGCTTCACTTGCACCCGCTATCAGCGCCATTGGGGTTACGGATATTCTCTTATTTATAATAGGAATACCAAATTCCTTTTCTATATCCTGTCCTGTTTTAACTAAGTTTTGAGCCTTTGTTGTTATCTTGTCATAAATTCTTGTACATGCCTTGTCTGACGAAGAGTCTATACAATCGAGAAGGGATATACCCATTGTAATTGTTCTTACATCAAGATGCTCGCTTTCTATCATATGAAGAGTTTCGTACGCTTCTCCTCTGTTAATCATTTGATATCACTCCCCTGTCATATTCTGTGCATTGCTTCAAATATTTCAACAAGCTGCATTTTGATTTCTACGCCGATTTTTTCTCCAAGCTCTTTAAGAAATCCGTTAATCCTATCAAATTCCACAATTGCTTCTCCTACATCTACAATCATCATCATTGTAAACATACCATCAAGAATTGTCTGGGAAATATCAAGAATATTTAC
>JAZREC010000105.1:0-6513 GCA_045660605.1 Clostridia bacterium | reverse complement strand
TAAATAACCCGCTTAATTATTGACTTTCGGGCATATTTTTGATATAATGAGTTCACTATTTAAGCGGAATATCCGCTTTTTACACCACATAATATGAATTATGTTGTATATTTTTTTGCAAGTTTTACGCTTGTTTTATTTTTCGACATTTTTAGAACGGGTGTTACAGAAAACGAAACAGGAGGGTGCCTCATTGAACGAACAGAAGAGAAAAGACATCAAAGAAAAGCTTGTAACAACTGCATTTGAGTACCTTGTAGAAAACGGTCTTGAGAATTCGTCAATCCGTGATTTGTGCAAGGCTATCGGCATTTCTACAGGAAGCATGTACTATTGGTTTGACGGCAAGGAAAGTATATACACAAGTGCCGTAAAGTATGGCATCAATAAGGTATCAAGCGGTCTTTTTCAGTACGCATTCGACACAATGCACAGCCCCAGAAGATTCTTTAAGGGATACCTCTCTGAAATAGACAAGTACAAAAAGGAGTTTCGCCTTATAATTCAGGTGGCATCAAGTCCTGTGTATGGAGAAATAGTAAGAACAAGCTCGTTAAGCTTTAAGGCTGTATACGAGAAGTATATAGATAAGCTGTCTGAGATTATTGGGTGCACACCCACAGAGCTTGCACCGGTTATATATAGTCTCATATCAATACTTACAGATTATGTGATATGGGAGGACAAAGAGGTTTCTGTTATGCAGGTTGAATTCTTGTACGAAAGCCTCGACAGGATACGCAAAAAAGAGGAGGGCGCATTTTATGTTTGTTAAAAAGAGTTTTAGGGTACTTGTTGCAGTACTAACGGTTATTATGACAGTTAACCTTATGGGAGTATGCACAGTATCGGCAAATAGCGGAATAGAGATAATTCTTACAGATGTTACGGAGTCTAATCCCACAACCATGACGGGCGAAGCCAAGATTAAGGTGAGTGTAAAGGGTGCAGGCGGAAGCGTCAGTGCCGTGCAGACAGCACTAAAGTTTTCCGGCGACCTCAAATACAAATCCATAGATTTCCTTCAGGGTACCAACAATCCGCCCTCATGCGTTCATATACCTCCCAACGCGGCATTGGCAAATAGCACGGGTAAGCTTCTTCCAAGCATAGCTACCAACAATCAGGGAAAGCTCACATTTGGAGATGATGTCACACCTCTATTTGTACTCACCTTTGTAGGTGAGCCGGGTGACAGTGTGGAGCTGGCTCTCGACACTGAGAGCGAGGCAGGATCATACCTTGCAGTAAACGGCAGCTATATAGATGCTGAGGACAATGTGTCTCCCGTAACAGCTTCGGCAAGTAACACAGATAACAAGGGTACCAAGGCCACAGTAAAGGTTGTTATGGACAAGGTTTCAAACTTCCGCGTTATATCCGGTGAGAAATACGCAGACAGCAGAATAACTCTTGCCATCATCAATGAGGAGACAGGCTCCACCATAAGTACTGTACTCAATACCATTGCCGATATAGACGGGGGACATGTGGACAGCTCTGTTTCGGATACCACCTTTGTGGTAGAGAATACAGTTCTTGCAGGAGATACATATACAGTCAAGCTCACTGGCGAGGGCTATGTGAGCGTTGTCATGACAGGTGTTGATTTTTCAAAGGTACTTGTGATTAAAAATGACGAATTCATCCCCGGTGATGTTAACTCGGACGGTGTTGTAGATATCAATGACAAGACAGCGTTCGAAGAGGCCAAAAATGGTGAGTATAACCAGTTTGCCGACATCAATCGCAGCAATTCTGTAGACGAGGGAGATAATGTGTATAATCATATTACGGAGGACACCTCGACTGTACCGTCTAAGGTAAAGGGTCTTACTCTTTCGGTATCCGACACTACCATAAATGCTTCGTGGAGTGCACCGTCTGACGGAGGCTCACCCATTACAGAATACAAGGTTCTCTACGGAACAAGTGAGTCCTCTCTCACAAGCACGCTGAGAGCAAAGAAAAACGATGCACAGATAACAGGCCTTTCCAGAGATACGACCTATTATGTCAAGGTCGCAGCAGTAAACAGCAAGGGAGAGGGAGAATACAGTGATGTCAAGAGCATCACAACGCCTAAAAAGAAAGAAGATTCCGGCTCCGGCGGCGGTGGAGGCGGTTTCGGCGGAGGCGGAGGAACTTCCGTACCGCCCGTTGTAACACCTCCCGTAACAACACCCAATGGCTTTACAGACCTTGCAAACTATGAATGGGCAAGCGACGCTATATATTCTTTAAGGGATGAAGGCATAATCAACGGCATAAGTGCCACTCAGTTTGCACCGCAGAACAATATACGCAGAGCAGATTTCATATTGATACTCGTAAGAATGATGAAGCTTACGGGAGATACAAGCACAAACTTTGCAGATGTTCCTTTTGGAAGCTATTACTACGATGCAGTTGCAGTTGCCAAGGCTCATGGCATAGCAACGGGCGACGGAGTTAACTTTATGCCCGAAAACACCATAACCAGACAGGATTTGATAACACTTAGCTACAGAGCTTTTGTAAATTCAGGCAAAATTACACCCTCAGGCGATTTGAGTGCTCTGGATACATTCAGCGATAAGGATACTGTTTCCGAGTACGCAAGAGAAGCCATGGCTTCTATGGTTAATGCAGGAATTATCAAGGGAGCAGACGGAAAACTCAACCCTCTAGGCAATGCTACAAGAGCCGAGGTTGCTGTAATGTGCCAAAGACTTAATGAACTAATCAAATAATTTCAGCAACAAGGAAGAGGCAAATGAACAATTACACAAATGATAACATATTTGTTTTTCTTGGTATTCTGGTGCTTATATATGTGTTGGGAAGCATCATATATCTGGCAACAGAAAAAAACCGCGAACAGACAAGATATATAAAGCTCGAAATAAACAGAAGCACAGGTGTAAGGCGAAGATATTGGGAAGAAGAACTAAAGAGACATAGAATACGGTCAATTCCCATAATTGGAAAATGGCTGGAAAGATAAATTCAAGCTTTGCTTGAATTTGTCGATATGAATTCTTAAGGAATTCTCGATATGTCATAAATAACTCGATATGTGCTTCGCACTCGATATGCCCTATCGGGCGAGATTGCACATCGAATAAAAAACGGGCAGAAACATAGTGATGGGAATTGCTTGAATAGGACTTATTCCCTATTCACTATGTCCTTGCCCCCCCTTTCAAAGCACATAAATTTTTATGTGTTTTATGTGCTTTGAAAGGGGATGCAATATCTTCTTAAAATGGTGCAGTATTATGGGCAAATACTGAAGAAAGGAGGAGTCCTTAGATAAAGCCCTGTGCACAAAAAACAAAAATCATTTAAGAAAGAAGGACAAATTAAATTATGAATCTAAAAAAATTATTAGCTTCAATACTTTGTGTATGCATGGTACTTAGCACAATGGTATTCACAGTTTCTGCTGAAACCACAAAACTTAATGGTAGTGGTACAGAAGCAGATCCTTTTACGATCAACTCTGTTGAAGATTTACTTTTCTTCCGTGACAGCGTAAATGCTGGCGAGACAACATATAATACACCTGGCGCATGGGTTGCTCTTGGTGCTGACATTGACCTTAAGGGTGCAGCATGGGACGAAGGTATCGGCGATGGTCACGTATACTCTTTCGATGGTAACTTTGATGGTAAAGGTTATGCTATCAGAAACCTCGTTGTTGAGCCTTATGCGGATAGTGAAAATCCGGAGACCGCTTATATCTGTGGCGGTTTGTTCGGCTACATCTACGGCGGCGTTACAATCAAGGACCTCGTTCTTGAAAATGTTACTGTAGCAACCGCAGATGCAGGTTACAATGTTGGCGCACTTGTTGGTTTTGCTAACAACAATGGTGGCAAAGCAAACATTTCTGGCATTACTGTAACAGGTGATGTTGTAATCGATGCTCCCAATGCTTACGGCGTTGGTGCTATCGTTGGTTACAGCTACCGCGAGATGGGAAGAATTGATAATTGTGTTGTAGATGCAGACGATGGTTCCTACATCAACGGATACAGCTTCGTTGGTGGTATCACAGGCTACAGCTTCAACAACGCAGTTATTTCCAAGTGTTCTGTAAACAATATTGACATTACAGGAACAAGCTTCTCTGTAGGCGGTATTGTAGGCCTTGCAAATCCTGGTGTTAAAGTTGATGGTTGTGGTGTAGCTAACGCTGATGTTAAGGGACAGGCAAATGTAGGCGCTATCCTTGGCGCAGTTGCGGGCGACGACATTGTTGTTGACAATTGCACAACAGATCTCAACTCTCCATTAGTAGGCGGTAGCTATAAGGACAATGCACCTGTTGTGGCTGCTGTTAACGGTACATATTACAAAACATTAGGGGAAGCTCTTACAAATGTTAAATCAGGCGATACAATCGTTCTTATAGCGGATTGTGCAGAGGATATAACAATTTCTCAGAAGGAAGGCGTTAACATCACTATAGATGGTAACGGTGCAGACTTTACCGGCACTATCTATATTCACGGTAATGCACGCTTTGATGGTGCAGAAACCTTAGATATCAAGAACATTAACTTTGTAACCGATAAGGCAACCCATGACTTTATTAGTTCAAACAGCACAGGTTCGGCTGAGCGTTATGCACACAATGTAACAATTGAGGGCTGTACATTCACCGCAACAGAAGAGGATAACGAGGTTGTTGCAACCCGTTTCCGTCAGGCATACAATATCAAGATGGTTGACTGCGACACAGATGGTCTTAAATCTGCTATGTGGGCAACAGGCGGTACAGGTATCGAAATTGATAATTTAGTAACTACAAATACTCAGAGCGGTATCTCCGTTGGTACTTCCAGCAATGTTGTTGTAAAGAATTCACAGATTACAGCTGTCGGCGAAGACGGATATGCTATCCGTGCAGATGGCTCCGGTGCATACAGCCTTACTGTTGAAGACTGCGAGCTCAATGCTTTCGCTCCTATTCTTGTGCGTAACACAACAAGTGCAGATTACGCATTGTCTGTAGAAGATACTGACTTTACAGCAACCAACGGTGACGGACGCGCTATTATTGTATCCGGTGCAGACTATGATGCAGAGACACCGTATCAGGAGCCTGCTGTAGAGATTACAACCGAGATGACAGGCGAAATCTCCGGTGTGGTTGCCGATGTTGACGGTGCGTATTTCGCAAGTATCCAGAAGGCTGTTGCGGCAAGTAAAGAAAACAGCGTAATTACCGTTTACGGTGACATCTATGAGAATATCAAGATTACCAAAAACGGAGTTGTTCTTATGGGTGTACTCAACAATGCACAGGCAGCAACATACAGCACCAGCGGCACATCCAAGGCAGTAAAGACAGCTGACAAGGCTGATTATGCAACTGCTATATACGGATCCATCAATGCGACAGCTGCAAAGGATGTTGTTATCAGAGACCTCTATGTAAATGCAAATGGAAACGATGCTATTTCAATCAAAGACGGTCTTGTGGAAAATGTAATGATAGAAAATGCATGGAAGGCATTTGTTCTTTCGTATGCAGGTGCAGGAGACCATGTTGATATCAGAAATTGTACAGTTATAGATTCTGTTTATACTGCACACAATGATGAGGCAAATGAGACTACAACATATACATTTGAGAACAACTATTTCAAAACCTCGTTTGGTATTACAATGGGTAAGAGTGGCTTGATTACGGTATCCGGAAACACTATAGTTCATGATTCGGAGTCTTATCCGTACTATACTTATGGTATTTTAAGACACTTTGCTGCTCCCATGAAGGCATATGAAAACACATTAATCGGTGTAAAATATTCAAAAAGAGTTAAAGAATCTAACGCAGAGGTATACAATAACTACTTCTCCCTCGGTATCGACAATGCTCAGGAAACCGAAAACACAATAGATATCCCAACCTACTATCTCGACGAAGACAGAACGATGCTCTATATTCAAGAGAAAGAGCTTGTAGATGGTCCTGTTGCAGACAGTGCACACATTTATTTTAGTGAAGAGCCTGTTGAAGCAGGAGATGATTATGCAGTTTATGAAATGGCTATCGAGGCAGATGACGGTGCAATACTTAACCTTGTATCTGCTCAGATGAACATTACTCTCGATGCTCAGGCGGTAGTGGCTAATGGCATGGCTGCGTCCTATGAGGTAATGGGAGCAAACGACTTTGTTGTTTCACAGGATCCTGAAGGTAAGTATCTCTTTAACCTTCCCGAAGGTACAAACCTTACCATAGGCAACAAGTCGGGCGAAAAGGTTGTAATAGGCCGTGTTAAGATTACAGGCTTTACACACAAGGTTAATCAGCCGGAAGTAAAAGCAATAGTTAATGTTACAGAGGGCTTCTACAACTACAAGGATATAAACAACTCTCTTGCAAAGGTTGAAAAGCCCATCACAGATTCTTCGTTTGAACATTCATGGACAGTTGCAAGCAAGAAGCTCACAATCAATATAACCTTCCCCAATGCTGTAAAGGATAATTCAATAGCATATCAGGATATGAAGGTT
>JAZREC010000104.1:0-3652 GCA_045660605.1 Clostridia bacterium | reverse complement strand
AAAGCTTTTGCCCAATTTATCAAAGACCTTTTTGAACCCTATATAAACATAATTTGTTTCACCCGTAGGAATAAAGTCCGCACCATCCATAATTTCAATTTGCGGTCCGTTTTCCGAAAGTGCAAATTCGGCTGTATTGTACATATTAAGTGCAACACCCAGGCTATCAAAACCCGGACCGATATTGGCACTGGATGCCGGTACTCTGACCCTTACCATTTTGCCCTCCTAAAGCAGTTGCATCAGTATCCGAACCCGTTTTGGGTGCGTGTTTTTTTACGCCACTGCACTCGTTAAAATACTCGCAAATGCGTCAGCTTTAGCTCCGTTTTTGCCTCGCATTGACGCAACTGCTTAAACTGTTGCATATCCGGATATTACATCCAGACCTTCCAATGATTTATTAAGCTGCGAAACTGTCATATCACCTGTGATGATTGCAAACTCTCCATCCTTGATTTCCAATGTTTTAACATTATCAAAGCGCTGGAGTGCAAGGTCAAACGCATTGTCAGTATTCTTAATACGAACTACAAATGAATTCCTTACATCGTCATACTCTTTGCAAATTCTGTCTTCGCAAGGTTCCCATGCGGGTGTATATGGTGAAGTTTTATTAAGGACAGCATCCATTACATCGCTTACAACAGCACTTGCTGTAGCAAGCTTTCCTGCGCCTCTGCCGTAATAGAGAGAGTCGCCAAGCATATCGCCGTTTACAAGAATTGCATTGAAAACATCATCCACTCCGTAAAGCGGGCTCTTATCACTTACAATCATGGGTTCTACATATACTTCGATACCATCGGAACACTTCTTATATTTACCGATAAGCTTTATTGTAGCCCCTATTGCCTCTGCATATTCTATATCTTCAATACTTACTTTTGTTATTCCTACTGTATGTACATGGCGGAAATCAACTTTTTTGCCCACTGCCATTGATGAAAGAATGGATATCTTTTTACCTGTATCCCATCCTTCTATATCTGCAGATGGGTCTCTCTCTGCATAACCGAGCTTCTGTGCATCTGAAAGTGCAGATTCAAAGGAAGAACCATCTTCAAGCATTTTTGTAAGTATGTAATTTGTAGTACCGTTGAGTATACCTGTGATTTCTACAATATTATTGGCACAAAGACTGCTTGTAATCGGGCGGATTATAGGTATTCCGCCTCCGACTGACGCTTCATAAAGATATTTAACGCCTTTTTCCATTGCAATCTGTGAAAGTTCATCACCCTTTTGAGCAACAAGCTCCTTGTTTGATGAAACAACATTCTTACCGGAGAGAAGTGCCTTTTTGGTATAGTCATAAGCGTAGGTAGTTCCGCCCATACATTCTACAACCACATCCACTTCACTGTCGGATAAAACCTTATCAAAATCTGTAGTTACAAGCGGAGCGACCTCATGCTGTGAAAAATCTCTTATATCCACTATATATTTAACATCAATATCAGTTCCTGTGCGCTTGGAAATGATATCTTTGTTTTGTTTCAAAATTTCATATGTTCCGGAACCTATGCATCCAAAACCTATTATGCACACCTTTGACATTTGCTTTCCTCCAATATACATGTAAATAATTAAATTTAAATTATATTATATCACCATTAACAACATTTGTCAATTTTTGTATCAATCAATTTTAAAATTTTCGGGGTTATTTGTGCTGATTTCGGCTATTTTTTGAAAAATTCCGTTATCATCTGCATCCGGCTCTGTTATTTTGTCCTCATGTACGCATTTTATATTAACTTCAAGACCGAAAACATTCTTTACGGCATCTTTGACATCCCCTACTGAGCCGCCAGTTGAAAACCTGCTTGCAGCGTCCTTTGTTTCAAACCCAAGTACAAGTTCTCCGTTCTCTTCGCGGGGTGTTACGCCGTACAAAGACACAAAGGTAATCAATCTTCCTGAGCTTTCAAGCCATTTTATTACTTCTTTCCAATCTGCTATTACAGATTGCATAGAAGAATCCTTTGATACTGTAATATTTTTTGGCGCCTGAGGAATTGGCTTGGGCGGAATTACACTTTCCTGCATAATTTTGGCAGGAGCTTCCTGTACGGGGGTTTTGTTTGTATTATACACCTGAGCATTAGAAAGCTTCTGTTCAAGCATGGATATTCTTTCCACAAGAGCTGACAAATCCAATTCGTAGTCGGGCATTGTTATGCGAACCAATGTACATTCCACAAGAACAGCTGGGTTGAGTGTAAGCTTAATATCTCTCATTGCACATGAAAGTATATCTATACATCTTGTAAGCTTTTCCTTACTGTAAAGAGGTGCGGTTGTTTCTGCAAGCTGTCTCTTCCCTGATGTAAAATCACATATCTCCGGTGCAAGCTTATATAGCAAAATATCTCTCATTGCTTTTAGCATACCCTCTGCAAATCCCGAGGGATTCTTGCCTTTTTTCATACTTTCGTCAAAGTCAACAAGAACCGCCCTTATATCGCCTCTGGCTATATGCTCAGCTGCTTGGTAAAGGAACTCATCATCAAGTGTTCCGAGAATATCTACAACATCGGCATATGTTATATCATTGCTTTTATACGCAAGGCATTGTTCGGTTATACTCAGTGCATCTCTCATTGAACCATTGCCCAGATATGCTATATATTCAACAGCGTCTCTTGTGATAGAAACGCCTTCGCTGACAAGGATTTTTTCTACTGCATCGGCAATATCGGCGGACGATATATTCTTAAAATCAAATCTCTGGCATCTTGAAAGTATCGTAGCTGGTATTTTGTGAATTTCTGTTGTTGCCAATATAAATACCACATGCGAAGGAGGTTCCTCCAAAGTCTTAAGAAGTGCATTGAATGCACCCATGGAAAGCATGTGTACTTCGTCTATTATATATACTTTATATTTTGTGCTTGCAGTTGAATACCTGACCTGATCAATAATTTCCCTGATATTTTCCACGCCTGTATTTGATGCAGCATCCATCTCAACAACATCGAGAATTGTTTCGTTCATAATACCCCTGCATGACGGACATTCATTACAGGGATTTCCATCTGTAGGATTCTCACAATTAAGTGCACGGCTGAGTATCTTGGCAGTTGAGGTTTTTCCTGTTCCTCTTGTTCCTGTAAAAACATAGGCATGAGCAGTCTTATTATTTATTATTTCATTTTTCAGCGTAGAGGTTATATGATTCTGTCCGACAACCTGATCAAAGTTAACAGGTCTCCACTTTCTGTATAATGTCTGATACGCCATATGTTCCAAGCCTCCTTAATCCATTTCTGTCCATATATATCAAAAAAGCCGTACATCCTTATATCGAACTTAAGATGACAGCCGTTATCAATCAGTTAGCTCAAATCGGGCAGCCTCACGGCACATGACCGCAAACGCTTATGGCTGCTTGATTCCTCACCTGACCAGGTTCACGCGCGTTCATCGCGTAAGACCCGATTCTCAACACCACTTAACTGACACATAACTGTATCTCAAGCCCTCAATAAGGATATAACCCTTGCTATAGCGGATTGCAAGTACAGGGCGCCGCTACTGCCCCGGCTGTACGACTTTATTATTATACACTATATTTTTGAATATTTCAAGGTATGCGAACGCTCTTTGGTGAAATCGATAAAGATTTTTACAAAAAGGCAAAAGAAAA
>JAZREC010000103.1:0-4121 GCA_045660605.1 Clostridia bacterium | reverse complement strand
TGTCAAGAGCAATACTGTCATCGGCGGTATTGTCGTTTTCCTTTGACCAACCGATAATACCTTTCGCCTTATCTTCAATTGTTAGCTCGGGAATATATTCTTCACCGGTAAGCACCTCGTAACCGCTTCTGATTTCATTGTCGTATTCTCCCATATATGTTACAAAGTATGCGGGAATAACAGAAATATCATCCATGTAAATCTTCTGCTTTGTGCAGGCGGTCTCGGCAGAATCGTATCTCCACTCAAAGAGAATCTTTGAAATTGCAGTGGCATCAGGTTGTCCTGTCGTAGAATGAACAAGGTCATCAAATGTATCGATGAGATAACTGTATTCCATCCAGCCGCCTGCATTGTTGGCAGTAAAGCCTCCGCAGTTTTCCACTCTTTGCCAGCCCGACATGCCGTTTTTCATTATCCACAGGTTTTTGTATTTACCGAAGCCTTCGTCAGCTTTGTGATATATCTTGAAGGATACGCCGTAGGCTCTGTCCTTATCTGCTGCGGGGTTTATTTTAAAGCCTATCGCGGCATACTCGCCTGAAGAATCCTGATAATGCACTATTGCCTTACCGTCTTCACCTTCAAAGGGACTTTTAACAAGATTTGCATTTTCCACAAATGATGGCAGCACAATGCTTTCGTCAAAGGTAAGAGGTTTTTCATCGCCTGTTAGAATATTTATGCCGGGAGTATGTGCAAAAACGCTCATTGTCATAAGCATTATAAGCCCTGAAATAACTAAAGTTAATAGAGTTTTTTTCATATCGGTTCTCCTAATTGTATAAATGCAAGCCTTGAGCAAACTTTATCTTTGCATCAGACTTTTTGAAGTCCGAGTCTATTGTGAAATCGGAAGAAAATCTCGTAAACCCGAACTGTCTCTTTTCCCCGCCGTCGCAGAATATGCCGTCTGTTGTAAAGCAGACCACTTTTGCACCTCTGTCGAAAACAGCCGTGACAGTATGGTTTTTTAAATCTTCAAGCAATATATCGTCGTTTATAAATTCGTTTTCACCTGTTTTTATAACAATATTTCCGTTTTCAAGTCTTGACACTTCAAAATCTCCGTCACGGAAAATCTCGCCGATTTTTTCACCCGTTTCAAATTTTATGCTGAAGGATTCGGTATCTGCATCAAAACAGGGACTGTCCTTCCAACCGCCAAATGCCTCTTCTTTCCAAAGGCTTTCTATAAGCTTTTTGTCGACATGATGAACTCTGGCAATTTCTTTTTGGGTTTCGGTAAGATAATATTCGCCGTCATCCTCGATTAAATCGGGGTAACTCATTCTGATTTTCGGGTCATCGTCATAGAGAACAATCTTCGGATTTCCGAATTCAAGCGCCATTCTTCCGTTCTTTTCCACTTCCCAAGCACCGCAAAGGAAAACGGGATTTCTGCCGTCATAGGATTTTCCGCCGTGATTGTGAAACCAGTAAAGATATTTTCCGTTTTCACATTTCCAAATGAAGTTTGCTGCTCTCGGATGTTTGAAAACTCTTCCGTTTGCATATGTCATGGGAACAGGCTCCGTAAAGGTGTGACAGTCATCGTAACTGTACGCACAGTATGGATGTCCGCTGACTGTTCTGAATACACAGAAAACAGTACCGTCGGAAAGTCTTACAAAACTGTGCTCTTCTGAAATTATGCTTACTTCTTTCGGAGCACGGATGCCAATCTCACCGTCGGGAAGTGTTTTCCAGTTTAGTTTTTCGGGATCTCTTTCGGTGTTTATGTTGTCACATTCAAGTAGTACGCCTTCGCTGTGTTCCATGAAGGTTAGACCAAATTCGCGGATTTTGTAAAGAGGTACAAGAACTCTGTCTTGTATTTCAAGAGGCTTGCCCACGTTCCAGAAATACTTAATTTTACCGCCATAGGGGTTTAGCCTGTCAACCTCAAAATCCCTTTGCGGAATGTCGTACCATTTTTCCGACCACGAAAGACCGTTGTCATCGCTGTACTTGAAGACAAAATGCCCCTGTGTGTCAACTCTTGTACAGATGCCGTCAGGATAATCGGGATGAGAGCCTATTACTCCGCGAAGATTGTCTGCATTGAAATTGTAGAAGCAGTAGATTCTGCCGTACTTTGTCTTATACAGAACGGAATATGATGATTCCGGTGCTTCGGGAGATTCAACATCTGCCGTGTCCTGCCACGTTTTGCCCTTGTCGCCGCTTCTTAAAGATACAACATGCTGACCCTTCGATCCTTCTTCAAGTCCGCCTACAGTCAGACACATGAGCCAGTGATTGTCGTCTGTTTTGACAACATAAGGCTGGTCGCTGTAGCCGTCATGACGGATGATGTGTCCGTTTTTGATGTTTCTCATATCCATAAAGAAATCCTCCTACTGTGCACTTTGCCACACAGATACGAATTTTTCGAGGGTTTGCATTGCACCCATGTTTTCATATGGTCGCATTTCAAAGGATGCCGTGGCATTTTCCTGCTTGGTATATCCGATTTCCTTTAAAAGCTTTATAAAGGTAACACCGTCTTTTTCGGTATATTCCGAATCGGGATAACTCCAGGGAATGTGCTTGTCGCCGTAGAATGGACTTTGTTTGTTTTTTATTACTGCATTGCCCATGTGAATGTGTGTAAGTACATCACGGCATTTGTCGACGGCACTTCCGAGGCTTTCGTGCATAATCGGAATATGGCTCATATCAAGAAGCAGACCGAAATTTTCATACCCTTCTTTTCTCATATTTTTTGCAAGCTCCACGCTTTCAGGAAGAGGACCGCACAGAAAATGCTTGTCTATGTCCCAGTCTGTCGGTTCAAGACAGATTTTCATATCCTTCGGTATCTGTGACGAAAGCTTTATAAGAAATTCAAAATATCTTTCGAGTGCTCCTTTGTGATCATTAACATCATCGGGACCCGAACCGAACACAAGCTTTTTTGCACCGCACGTAACTGCATATTCAATTTCACGCATGAAAATGTCATAGGCATATGTCCTGTCCTTTTCGTACTTTGACGAAGGAAAAACGGGTTCTTCTCCGAATCTGTCGCCGATGTTGTAGTTTATCCATTTACCGCAGTCACGGAGTATGCTGATTCCTTCCCTTGAACGCTCTTTTCCGCGCCATACCCATAAATCGAGGGCATCAACAAGGTCGGTTTTTATGATTTCCTTTAATGTTTCGGTATGTACCTTTTCATCCGTCATGGATTCGGGATACAGAAACATATGATTTACACCTAAGATTACTGACATGCCGCAATCATCTCTCTTTCGTAAATAAGGTACTGCGACCATGTTTCAAGAAGCTTTTCGCCTCGCATCACAACAGTATCTTCGTTTTCAAAGATTTCGGGGTGAAGATTCTTCATAACTTCAAGATATCTGCACTTTGAGTACTTTATTTTGATTTCATAAGGCGGTTTGAGCATGAAAGGAGAAACATTTGCGTTTACTGCCTTTTTTGCCGCTTCTTTAAGAAGCTTTGCCGTAACATCGGGTGTGTAGCAGATTGCCGAATCTTCCGAGAGCGATTCCTTTACCGTGCATGTCACAATGCCGTCAATAAGTTCTTCTGCCTCTTTGCATCCCATATCATCGCCCGTAACAAGCTTCAATGGTACACCCGCTTCACCTGCAAGTGCCGCCTCGACACCGATTTCACGAACGAGTATTCCGTTTAAGTGAATGGAATCGTATTCACGAAGATAGCTGTGCTGTAAAAGCGAACCACCTGCGTGCTGCATTGTGTGAAGACCGACCATGAAGAATCCGTCAATACCTTCTCCGCCGACACCTCTCCAAAGCTTCGGAAGGATAGGCTTGCCCATAACAACGGGAAAATCCACCTGTTCAATGTCAACATTTCTTCCGTCTGTGTGCATATCGTAAATAACTGCCTCTGCTCCTGCTTCTTTTATTCCGTCAAGGACAGAAAGTAAGTCATGCATAAGCATTCTCTTTCCGAACTCGCTCTTTTCTGCCTGCGGGAAGGTTGTAACGCCCGTTACACCTTCAATATCTGTCATAACCAAAAATTTCATTTTGTGTTCCTCCAATATAACAAAAATCGGACATATATATTATACAGCAAGAAGTATTGCCAAACAATACGATGTCCGATATTTACTAGCTTTT
>JAZREC010000102.1:0-11109 GCA_045660605.1 Clostridia bacterium | reverse complement strand
AATATAAAGTCCAAAATCTTGACAATATATTCATTTGGTAGTATAATATTTAAGTTAAAAAGGATATTGTGCTGTTTTATTAAACAGCTACTATGAACGGAGGATATTCATATGTATAACAAAGTTGACAATAATCTTAACTTTGTTCAAAGAGAAAAGATTATCGAACAGTTCTGGAAGGACAATGATATATTCAAAAAGTCCATTGATTCCCGCTCGGAAGGAGAAACATACTCATTCTATGACGGACCCCCTACCGCTAACGGAAAACCCCATATAGGACATGTACTTACCAGAGTAATAAAGGACATGATACCCAGATACCGCACCATGAAGGGCTATAAGGTACCCAGAAAAGCGGGTTGGGATACTCACGGTCTCCCCGTTGAGCTTGAGGTGGAAAAGCTTCTCGGTCTTGATGGTAAGGAACAGATAGAGGAATACGGTCTTGAACCTTTTATAAAGCACTGTAAAGAGAGTGTATGGAAATATAAGGGCATGTGGGAGGACTTTTCCTCCACAGTCGGCTTCTGGGCAGACATGGACGACCCCTATGTTACATACCACAATGACTTCATAGAGTCAGAATGGTGGGCACTTAAGCAGATATGGGAAAAGGGACTTCTTTATAAAGGATTTAAAATTGTTCCCTACTGTCCGCGTTGCGGAACTCCCCTTTCTTCACACGAGGTTGCACAGGGCTATAAGAATGTTAAGGAACGCTCTGCAGTTGTAAGATTTAAGGTTGTAGGCGAAGATGCATACTTCCTTGCATGGACAACTACTCCCTGGACACTTCCCTCCAATGTGGCACTTTGCGTCAATCCCGATGACGATTACTGCAAGGTAAAGGCTGTTGACGGCTATACCTATTATATGGCAAATGCTCTTCTTGACAAGGTTCTCGGAAAGCTTGCAACAGATGACACACCTGCATATGAAATTTTGGAAACATACAAGGGTTCAGACCTTGAATACAAAGAATATGTACCTCTCTTTGATTTTGTAACTCCTGTTTGCGAAAAGCAGAAAAAGAAGGCACATTATATAACCTGCGACAGCTATGTAACAATGTCTGACGGTACAGGTATTGTTCATATAGCTCCTGCATTCGGCGAGGACGATGCCAATGTCGGCAGAAAGTATGACCTTCCGTTTGTACAGTTTGTAGATGAAGCAGGTAACCTTACAGAAGAGACACCCTACAAGGGCATGTTTGTAAAGGACGCGGATCCCGTTGTTCTTACAGACCTTGACAAAGCAGGACTCCTCTTTGACGCACCCAAGTTTGAACATGACTATCCTTTCTGCTGGAGATGCGATACACCTCTTATCTACTATGCAAGAGACTCATGGTTTATCAAGATGACTGCTGTTAAGGATGACCTCATCCGCAACAACAATACAATCAACTGGATACCCGAAAGCATCGGTAAAGGAAGATTTGGCGACTGGCTCAACAATGTACAGGACTGGGGCGTAAGCCGTAACAGATATTGGGGCACACCGCTCAATATATGGGAATGTGAATGCGGACACCGTCACTCCATAGGCTCTATAGCAGAGCTTAAGGAAATGAGCTCTAACTGTCCTGATGACATTGAGCTTCACAGACCGTGGATTGATGCTGTTACAATCAAATGTCCCGAGTGCGGCAAGCAAATGACAAGAGTAAAAGAGGTTATCGACTGCTGGTTCGACTCAGGTGCAATGCCCTTTGCTCAATGGCACTATCCCTTTGAAAACAAAGAAATATTTGAAGAAACCTTCCCTGCCAAGTTTATAAGCGAGGCGGTTGACCAGACAAGAGGTTGGTTCTACTCTCTGCTTGCAGAATCCACTCTCCTCTTTAACAAAGCACCCTACGAGAATGTTATAGTTCTCGGTCATGTTCAGGACGAAAACGGACAGAAGATGTCCAAGTCCAAGGGTAATGCAGTAGACCCGTTTGAAGCACTCGAAAGCTTTGGTGCGGATGCAATAAGATGGTACTTCTACTCCAATTCTGCTCCGTGGCTTCCAAACCGTTTCCACAGCGGTGCTGTAATCGAAGGTCAGAGAAAGTTCTTGGGAACTCTCTGGAACACATATGCATTCTTCATACTCTATGCTAATATAGACAAGTTTGATGCAACAAAATATACACTTGATTATTCAAGCCTTTCCGTAATGGATAAGTGGCTACTTTCCAAGCTCAATTCACTTGTCAAGGAAGCTGACGAAAATCTTGAAAATTACAAGATTACAGAAACCGCCAGAATACTTCAGGAATTTACAGACAAGCTCAGTAACTGGTATGTAAGAAGAAGCAGAGAAAGATTCTGGGTTAAGGGTATGCCTCAGGATAAGATAAATGCATACATGACCCTCTATACCGCAATAGTTACACTCTGCAAGGTATCTGCTCCTATGATACCGTTTATGACAGAGGATATATACAGAAATATGGTATGCTCCATAGACAAGAATGCTCCCGAGAGCATACATCTGTGTGACTACCCTGTATGTGACGACAGCCTTATTGATAAAGAGCTTGAAGCAAACATGGACGAGGTTCTTGACATTGTTGTTCTTGGCCGTGCGGCAAGAAACACATCTGCAATCAAGAACAGACAGCCGATAGGCAAAATGTATATCAAGACCGACTCCAGCGAGCTTGACAGCTTCTATACCGACATCATTGCAGAAGAGCTTAATGTAAAAGAAGTTGTATATACAGACAGCACAGACGGTTTTGCAAGCTACAACCTTAAGCCACAGCTTAAGACAGTCGGACCCAAGTACGGCAAATTCCTCGGAAAGATAAGAGAAATGCTTCCCGCACTTGACGGCAATGCCGCTGTAAAAGAGCTTGAAGCAAACGGATTTATCACTCTTGTTGTTGACGGCGAAGCTCTTAAATTTGAAAAAGAAGACTTGCTTATAGAATCCGCAAAGGCTGACGGATACTGCACAGAATCCGACAAGGGAATAACAGTTGTTCTTGAAACAACTCTTACGCCTGAGCTTATCGAGGAAGGCTTTGTAAGAGAAATCATAAGCAAGATACAGTCAATGCGTAAGGATTCGGGCTTTGAGGTTATGGACCACATAAGCATATATGTAAGCGGAAATGATAAGATAGCAGGCATTGTGCTTAAGAACGGAGAGTTCATCAAAGATGAAGTTATGGCTGATAACATCATAACCGAATCAGAATGTGCTAATTCAAAGGAATGGAATATCAACGGCGAGAAAGTTACAATCGGTGTTGAAAAAAACTAATTCATAAATATATCTAATAAAGGAGAGTGTAAATTATGCAGAAAATTTACGAAGGCAAAACAAAAGATGTTTACAAACTTGAAAACGGCAATGTACTGCTCAAGTTCAAGGACGACTGCACAGGCAAAGACGGAGTTTTTGATCCCGGTGAAAACACAGTAGGTCTCAAGATTGACGGTATAGGCAAAGAAAACCTCAAAACCTCTATCCACTATTTTGAGCTTCTTAAGAATGCAGGCATAAAGACACATTATGTAAATGCAGATGTAGAAAATGCTACAATGGAAGTTCTTCCCGGTGAGGTTTTCGGTCACGGTCTTGAAGTTATCTGCCGTCTTGTTGCTACAGGAAGCTTTATCCGCAGATACGGCGAATATATAGAGGACGGTACAGTTCTTGAGGGCGGATATGTAGAATGTACATTCAAGAATGACGAAAAGGGCGATCCCCTTGTAACAGGCGAAGGTCTTGCAGCACTCGGTGTTATGAGCCCCGAAATGTTTGAAAGCATGAAGGAACAGACACTCAAAATTACAAAGATTGTTGCAGACGACCTCAAGTCAATCGGTCTTGACCTCTGGGATATCAAGTTTGAATTCGGTTACAACAACAACGAAGTTATCCTTATTGACGAAATCGCATCAGGCAACATGAGAGTATATAAAGACGGAAAGATAGTAGAGCCCGTTGAACTTACAAAGCTCATACTCAACAGATAATAACATTTTTCCAGAAAAATCCCCGAGAAATCGGGGATTTTTTAATTACGAAAACCTTCGCCATAAACCTCTTTGACATCTGTTATTACAACAAATGCCCCAGAGTCTATGTTTCGCACTGTCTCAAGGACTCTTGGGACTTCTCTTGGATTTACGGCACAATAAAGCATAAGTAAATCTCTGTTTTTGTACATACCACAGCATCTGATGCCTGTCACTCCCCTTTCGTGCACAGACATAATTTTCTCTGCTATAAGCTGATTATCGGGTGATATAATATTAAGAACCTTTGCCGACTTACCAAAGGATATGACGGCATCACAAACTTTTGAGGATATATACAAACTAAGCACAGAATACATGGTTATAGTAAGACTTCTAAATACTATCCCTGCCCCTGCAATAATTATACAGTCAACAAACAAAATAATATTTGCTGGTGATATATGCGGATATTTCTTGTGAAGCATTATACTAAGTAAATCCGTTCCACCCGTAGATCCTCCGTATCGTATTACAAGACCGATACCGAGACCAAGTATCACACCGCCTATAACAACAGACAAAAACATATCCTCAGTAAAGGCAGGAAAATACGAGCACACCTCAAAATAGAGTGTGAGTGACAGTATTCCGAGAACAGTCAGATAAAGTGCCCTTTTGCCGAGAAGCCTAAAGCCAAAGATAAAGAGCAGAGCATTAAGAACAAGGTTTGTAACAGAAAGCGGTACTTTCAAGGTATAATAAAGGACCGTTCCTATTGTGCTTATTCCGCCCGATGTAATCTTTTGTGGAACAAAAAACACACTTACGGCAAAGGCAAGCAAAAACGAGCCAAATGATATTATTATATATTCTCTCAGTCTTCTTAAGTTCAAAAAAATCACCCCGTTTATATAATTGGCAAAACTGCCTTTTATATACACGGGGTTTATTTTATAATCCGAGTGTGTCCTTCATTTTTTCAAAGAAGTTCTTATGCTGTTTGTAGTTGTTGTCGTTGGATACCTTTGCAAATGCCGATAATGCGTCTTTCTGTTCTTTATTAAGGTTTTTCGGAACCTCTACATTAACTCTAAGTATCATGTCTCCGCGGATACCGCTTCGTACACCGGGTATACCCTTACCTCTGATACGGAATTCCGTACCGGGTTGTGTACCCTCGGGAACTGTGTATTCCATATGACCCAAGGTATACTTTTTGTCTTCGTCAAGAATCGGAACCTTGACATCAGCACCGAGCGTTGCCTGTACAAATGTAATGGGAATTGTACAGTACACATCGTTTCCTCTTCGAGTAAACACTTCATGTCTCTTAATCTGTACAGTAACAAGCAAATCACCTGCAGGACCGCCCTTTGTTCCTGCATTTCCAAGACCTCTGTAACGAACTGTCTCACCATTGTCTATGCCCTGGGGTATATCTACATCCACATTGCGTGCACGCTTAATCATGCCCTTGCCCTTACACTTAGAGCAGGGATTTTTGATAATCTGTCCTGTACCCCGACAATGATTACAGGTTGTTACATTAACCATTTGTCCGAACATGGAATTGGTTATATTGCGGATTTCTCCTGTTCCCTTACAGGTCGGACAGGTTATTCTGTCTGCTTCGCTCTTGCAACCCTTACCATGACATTCGTCACATTCCTCTATTTTGTATATCTTGAGGTTTTTCTTGACACCGAATGCCGCTTCTTCAAAGGTCAGTAGTATAGTTTCGGAAATATCGCTTCCTCTCTGGGGACCGTTTCGTCTTCTCTGATGTCCGCCACCGAAGCCTCCGCCAAAGAACGAGCCGAATATATCTCCCAAATCTCCGAAATCTGCACCGCCAAAGCCTCCAAAGCCTCCGCCTGCACCGAAGTTTGGGTCTACTCCTGCATGACCGTACTGGTCATATCTTGCTCTTTTCTCGGGGTCGCTCAGTACCTCATATGCCTCTCCTGCTTCCTTGAACTTGGCTTCTGCTTCCGCATCGCCGGGGTGAAGGTCGGGATGGTACTGCTTTGCGACTTTTCTGTATGCTTTTTTTATCTCATCGTCCCCTGCGCCCTTCTGGACACCGAGAACTTCATAAAAATCTCTTTTGTCTGCCATCTTGCACCGCCTATAATTAAAATTTGTACTCTACGCAAGGCGTTGGGGTTGTAAAAAATCATTTTTCACAACCCCTTATATTACCTATAATTATTTATTATCGTCGTCAACTACTGTGTAGTCACCGTCATATGTTCCGCCCTGTCCGCCCATATCGGGACCTGCACCGCCGTTCATATCGGGGCCTGCTCCCTGAGGATTAGCCTGCTGATATATCTTTGCGGATACATCATAGAACTTCTTCTGCAGTTCGTCGGTTGCATTCTTTATAGCTTCTGTATCAGTACCTTCAAGTGCTTTCTTTACATCGGCAATCTTAGCTTCAATTTCGCTCTTGTCTGCGCCGTCAAGCTTGTCGCCGAGGTCTGTCATTGCCTTTTCGCACTGATATACGAGAGAATCTGCATTGTTTCTTGTCTCTACTTCTTCCTTACGCTTCTTATCTTCCTGTGCAAACTGCTCTGCTTCCTTTACAGCCTTTTCGATATCTTCATCGGAAAGATTGGTGCTTGCAGTAATTGTAATATCCTGCTCGTTGCCTGTTGCCATATCCTTAGCGGAAACATGTACTATACCGTTTGCATCTATATCGAAGCTTACTTCTATCTGCGGAACTCCTCTGGGTGCGGGAGCAATACCTGTAAGTGAAAATCTTCCAAGGCTCTTGTTGTATGCCGCCATTTCTCTCTCGCCCTGAAGAACATTTATTTCTACGCTGGTCTGGTTGTCTGCAGCAGTAGAGAATATCTGGCTCTTCTTTGTAGGAATTGTTGTATTTCTTTCAATAAGCTTTGTGCATACACCGCCCATTGTCTCAATACCGAGTGAAAGCGGAGTAACATCGAGAAGCAACAGGTCCTTTACATCGCCAGCTAAAACACCGCCCTGAATTGCAGCACCCATAGCTACACATTCATCGGGGTTTATGCCCTTGTGGGGGTCGGAGCCAATAAGCTTCTTTACAGCTTCCTGTACAGCGGGTATTCTGGAAGATCCGCCGACAAGAAGTACCTTGTGTATTTCGGAAGGACTGAGACCTGCATCGGAAAGAGCATTCTTAACAGGTGTAATTGTAGCTTCTACAAGGTCTGCTGTAAGCTCGTCAAATTTGCTTCTTGAAAGTGTTACATCAAGATGCTTGGGGCCTGTAGCATCTGCTGTTATAAAGGGAAGATTGATGTTTGATGTGGTAACACCCGATAGCTCTATCTTAGCCTTTTCTGCAGCTTCCTTGAGTCTCTGCATAGCCATCTTATCCATGCTTAAGTCCACACCTGTATCCTTCTTGAATTCGTCAACAAGATATTTGATTATTCTGTCGTCGAAGTCGTCACCGCCAAGACGGTTGTTACCGCTTGTTGCAAGAACCTCAAATACACCGTCGCCGATTTCCATAATGGATACATCAAATGTACCGCCTCCGAGGTCGTATACCATTATCTTCTGTTCTGTATCCTTATCCATTCCGTATGCAAGAGCAGCGGCTGTGGGCTCGTTGATAATTCTGAGTACCTCAAGACCTGCAACCTTACCTGCATCCTTGGTAGCCTGACGCTGTGAATCGCTGAAATATGCGGGAACTGTAATAACCGCCTGAGTTACTGTTTCACCAAGATAGCTTTCTGCATCTGCTTTGAGCTTCTGAAGTATCATTGCAGAAATTTCCTGAGGTGTAAGCTTCTTGCCGTCGATGTCTACTCTTCTGTCTGTACCCATATCTCTCTTAATTGAAATTATGGTTCTTTCGGGGTTTGTAATTGCCTGTCTCTTAGCAACCTGACCTACAAGTCTTTCGCCGTCTTTGGTAAATGCAACAACGGACGGTGTAGTTCTTGCACCCTCAGCATTTGCTATAACAACAGGCTCTCCGCCTTCCATAACTGATACGCATGAATTTGTTGTACCCAAGTCAATACCTATAATTTTTGACATAATAAATTACCTCCGTAATAAAATAATTTTGTTAATTGGCAACCTTAACCATTGAATAGCGGATTACCTTATCCTTGTAAATATATCCCTTTTGAAATTCCTCAACTACTATGCTTTCCTCTCCAGAATCATCCTCTACATGCATTACAGCATTGTGGAATTCGGGGTTAAACTTCTCACCTACTGATTTGATTTCGCTTACACCCAGCTTTGCAAAAATCTCCTCGGTCTGTCTCAAAACCATAGCGACACCTCTGCATTCCTCGCACTCCTTATCGGAAAATGCATCTACTGCTCTTATAAGGTTATCTATAACAGGCAGCAGCTCTGCAACGGTATCCTTTACGCTGTCTGTGTATATCGCTTCTTTTTCTTTGATGGTTCTTTTCTTAAAGTTATCATACTCTGCAAGAAGTCTTTGATACTGTTCCTTGCTTTTGGAAAGCTCTTCGTCCTTCTGTGCGAGCAACTCTTCACATGAAACAGAAGTCTCTTCATTTGCAACAGTTTCTTCTGTCTGCTCTTTGTCCTTCTTCTCCTCAGACATTTGTTGTCATCTCCTTACTTTTGGTCTGTATCTGATATCCCCTTTAGATATGAGGATATATAATTGAGTGTTGATATTACCTTGGCATAGTCCATTCTTGTAGGACCGATAATTGCCATCTTTCCCGTCATGTCATCTCCTATGGAATAGTCGGAAACAACCATGCTGAGACCTTTGTCCCTGAGCTTATCGTTATCGTCGCCCATTATGACCGAAACCTCTTTATTACCCGAGGTTTTACGCATAATTTCTTTTATTTCCTCGCTGTTGTCCTCTCTCATAAAGTTGAGAAAGTCCTTTGTTTTGTTTATATCATTAAACTCAGGATTATTAAGTATATTGGCTGTACCCGAATATACAACACGGCAATCTCCGCTTTCCTCAACAAGCTCCGATATAAAGTCAAATATCAAATCGAGCATGGAGCTTTCTACAGGAACAAGTGCCTTTTCTTCCTCGAGAATATCTTCGGTAAGTGCAAAAAGGTTAATTCCTGCAAACTTGGTGTTAAGGTAGTTGGAGAGCTTTTCGAGAACCTCGCTGTCATAGGGCTTTTTGAGCTTCATGGTGCGGTTCTTTACAACACCGTCATTTAAGATAACTATCATAACGAATTTGTTCTCGTCTACCCCGATGAGCTTGACCTGTGATATGTTGTACTTGGAAGATACGGGCGTTGTAAAAACTGCGGTACAATTGGTAAGAAAGCTCATTAGCTCCGACACATGCGACAGTGCCTTATCAAACTCCAGATACTGTCTTGTAAGAGCATTCTTGATGTGCTTAATCTCACCAAGAGTAAGACTGTATTCTTTCATAAGTCCGTTCACATATGTCCTGTAGCCCAGAACAGACGGAACTCTGCCTGATGATGTATGCGTCTTTTCCAGATATCCTGCTTCCTCTAGTGCAGCCATCTCATTTCGTACAGTAGCAGAGCTTACGCCCAAATCGTGACTTTCCAGAATATAC
Source organism: Clostridia bacterium (assembly GCA_045660605.1). Taxonomy (GTDB): domain Bacteria; phylum Bacillota; class Clostridia; order UMGS1810; family UMGS1810; genus RGIG8748. The sequence goes on along the minus strand of JAZREC010000102.1, from coordinate 1,572 downwards.
GAAGAGCCGACGGGCTCTGCCGTCATGATGTAATCATCGACTATTGCACGAAGGATTTTTTCTTTTCTTTCGCTTAATTCCATATTATCATCCTTTTTAGCACTCGCATCTTCCGAGTGCTAACAATGGTAGGATATCACTATCCTACCATTTTGTCAATACTTTTTTCAAATTTTACAATTTATTAACTATTTTACATAAATTCACACATAATGGAATTGGACACTAAGAGTGCTTCTTTCCTGAGTTTTATATATCTTCCGTCATCTGCAATATAGTCTTTTATCTTATCAAGCTGAGGTGCGAATACATCATTGAGTTCTATGTCGAATTTTCTTTTGAATTCATGTCTGTCCACACCCGAATTTATCACTCTCAATGCCAAAATGATAAATTCGCTCATTTGCTCACTCAAATCCATGGTGTAGTCCTCGCTAAGTGACCCTCCCGAAAAATATTCTTTAACTGTAAGAGGATTTGTATATCTGCGGTTTCCCTCTTTTGATGATGCACTCACCCCAAAACCAATATAGTCCTTATCCTGCCAGTACTTAAGGTTATGCCTGGACTCAAAGCCGTTTTTTGCAAAATTTGATATTTCATAGTGAGTATATCCCAAATCCGAAAGACGCTCTGTTATCATATTGTACATATCGGCAAAGCTATCTTCGTCACACTCTTTTATAAGTCTGTCAGTGAGCATTTTGTAAAAGGGTGTACCCTCCTCTATTTTAAGTCCATAGCATGAAACATGCTCAGGATTAAGGGATACAAGAGTATCCAGAGAATTCCCAAGAGTTTGCATATTCTGATACGGCAAGGCATACATAAGGTCCATGCTTATATTGTAAAAGCCCGTCTCCCTCATAAGCTCAAAGGTACAAATAGTATCCTCTGCACTATGCACTCTTCCGAGAAGCTTTAGTTCATCATCACAAAAGCTCTGTGCACCTATGCTTATTCTGTTTATGCCGTACTCTTTCATTATATTTGCCTTGGACTTAGTTACCGTAGCAGGATTAACCTCAATTGTAAATTCGGCATTTTCAGAAATGTTTATGTTCTCATTTACTGCATAAAGCAAGCGTCTCAAATCATCATCACAAAGCACAGACGGCGTTCCTCCGCCTATATATACGGTGTCCGCATTTGTGCCCTTGCGTGTTTTAATTTCATCTGTGAGCTTTGATATATATTCCGCCTGCACATCCTTGCTCAGACTAAACGATGCAAAGTCACAGTAATTGCATTTTTTTATACAAAAAGGTATATGTATATATATTCCGTACATATCATTCTCCAAAAATAAGCTTGTTGGCATTCTCATAGAGTATCTTTTCGTTTTCGTCATCTGTGAGACCGAGCTTTAAAAAGTTTTCTATACAATACTCAAATGTCTCTATGGGGTAATCCGTACCGAACATAATTCTGTCTGTATCGTGCTTTCGTATAAGCCGTTTGATTTGTTCATGGCTAAGAGTTCTGTGACAGCTTGATGTGTCCACATAAACATCTCTTCCGTAAAGATACTCCTCCGCTTCATCCCATTGGTGATGCCCGCCAAGGTGTGCT
>JAZREC010000101.1:0-2371 GCA_045660605.1 Clostridia bacterium | reverse complement strand
GAGTGGCTAGATAAATGGCTTGATGAGTATATGATTTTTACCATACGAGAAAATACCTTAGCTAGGTATCGCAATATGGTTGACAACCAAGTCAAGCCGTATATAGGAAACAAAAGGCTAACCTCGCTTACAACAGTAGATATTCAAAAGCTTTATACCAAGCTAAAAAATGAAGGACGAATAAGAGAGCATCCCATATACGGCCGTAAGCTATCCGACAGTATGGTAAGAGGTGTGCATATGATGCTACACCAAGCACTTGAAATGGCAGTAACCGAAAGACTAATCGTTAAAAATCCAACCAAGGGAACAACCATTCCAAAAAAGAACTATGCCGAAAAGCAGATTTTGTGCGACAGTCAGCTTGAAATATTCAAGGAAGCCATAAAGAAAGAGCCATATTGGAGCGACCTGTTCTATGTGGAAATAATGACAGGGCTACGCAAGGGAGAGTTGTGTGGACTTAAATGGAGCGATATAGATTTTATATCGGGCACAATGTGTATCAGGCGATCAGTTTCAAAGACCAAGGGCGGAATTGTTATAGGAGAAACAAAAACTGATGCAGGCGTAAGAAAAATAATCTTGCCACCAAGTGTAATTGAGCTCTTACAGAGAAAAAAGCAAGAAGCAACAAGCGAGTGGATTTTCCCACACTATGCAAATCCAAATGAGCCTATGCATCCCGAGGTTGCATATCGAAAGCTTAAAATAATACTCAAAAATGCAGGCTTGCCACTAATAAGATTCCACGACCTTCGCCACACCTTTGCAACCCATGCACTACAAGGTGGAGTTGATGCCAAAACACTATCGGGAATTTTAGGACACACAAACGCAAGCTTCACTCTTGACACCTACACTCATGTAACAAGCGATATGCAGAAAAACGCATCGGATATAGTAGGCAAAATGATGCAGAAATTTATAAGAAAGGACAACTAGTATGCCAAGACAAATGAGAAAGCAAGGCGAGGGAAGCATATTCCAACGCAAGGACGGAAGATGGGAAGGCAGAGTAATGATAGGCTATAACGAAAAGGGCAATCCCAAGACAAAAAGTGTGTTTGCCCATACCAAGGGCGAGTGCGAGGAAAAGCTTGAAAGATTAAAAGCCGAGTGTGGTAGAAGAAACGACCGAATGAAGCCGGATATGAATTTTGGCGATTGGATGGATTTGTGGTATCAATACTTTTGTAAGCCAAGACTTCGCATAACAACACAAGCCTGCTATGAGGGAAGAATTTATACTCATATAATCCCCGAAATAGGTCATATACCGCTAAATAAGCTAACGCAAAACGACCTTCAACAATTCTATGCAAGAATAAAGAGAACGGGCAGAAAAAAGAATGTAGAGAAAAAAGGCACAACCTTGTCCGATAGAAGTGTTCGTTCCTGTCATGCAGCCTGTCGTTCAGCACTTGAAAAGGCAGTAGAGGAAGGACTAATTCAAAGAAACCCGTCAATCGGCTGTAAGCTTCCACCGAAAAAGGGAGCAGAAATGAAAATATTAACCCAAGCAGAAATAACAAGATTTTTAATTCAAGCCGACTATGAGGGCTACTATGAAATGTTTCTTCTGGAGCTAACAACAGGCATGCGTCGAGGAGAATTACTTGGACTTAAATGGCAGGATTTGAACACCGATACAGGGGAGCTAAAAATAGTAAGACAATTAACAACAAAAGGAATAAGCACACCAAAAACAAAAAGCTCCATAAGGAGCATACTCCTACCAAGAGATATGGTGGAGCTTCTTATAGAGTTAAAGAAAGATACAAAAAGCGAATGGATGTTCCCATCACCTGTAAAGAATGGCAAGCCAAGGCACCCATCATCAATAACAAAGAAATTTCGCATAATGCTAGAAAGAGCAAATTGCAAGCATATACGCTTTCACGACCTACGCCACACCTTCGCTACAATGGCACTTGAAAACGGAATTGATATAAAGACACTATCAAGCATGATAGGACATGTATCATCAGAAACCACACTCAATATTTATAGCCATGTAACCGATACAATGCGAGTGCAAGCATCAGTTAAAATAGATAGAGAAATCGGTGGTACAAACGCACAAATGCCCGAATTTGAGGAAAAAGAGCCAGAGGTGGAGAGCACACCCACAAACGAAAAATTCGAGCCGTCCAAGCCCAAGCACCGCAAGAACGGAACAGGCTGTATCACAATGATAAACGACCACCTCTACGAAGGCAGATACACCCCCTGCCTAAACGGAAAGCGAATCTCCAAAAATGTTTATGCCAAAACAAGAGAAGAGTGTGAACAGAAGCTCGCTGAGCTAATTGTGCAGATGAAAGCAGAAATCGCCAAGCTCAAAAAGAAAAACGCATAAAAATAGATG
>JAZREC010000100.1:0-1595 GCA_045660605.1 Clostridia bacterium | reverse complement strand
ATAAATTCGTCAATAATTTTATTTAATTCCATTGTAAATCCTCATTACCAGTTATATGGAAACCAGTAGTCAAAGAGACTGTCAAGTGTACCGATCCTTCGTAAGCGGGTTGTATCTTTACTATGCTATAAATAATTCTTCTCAATATATTGACATTGTTATTATATATTATTATGTCATTTTCGTCAAGTTTAAGCACGCGGGAGCCAAACCCCGTTTGTTTATGGCTTCTTAAACACCATAAAAACCCTTTCTTCTCCGTACTTAGGAGGCTCAAATGTCATATCTCCGTATATTCCCAATGGAACAAGTCCGTTCCTTTGTGCAATATCCGTAAGATAGGATGTGCTGTAATATCTCTGAAAATGCTCTTCTGATATCCTTTTGTATTCACCTGTCTCTTGTTTTACAAAGAAATTGAGATAAAACTCCAATTCACCGTCTTCGTAAAAATTCTCCCAGGTATAGAAAATACCGTCTTTTTCATAGACTATTATATTGTTTCCAAGAACATTTTCGAATTTATGAAGTGTATTTACATCAAAGATAAACACACCGTTTGGATTAAGATAATTACAGACTAGCGAGAACATATTCTCCAGTGCAGACACATCTGTTATATAATTGACGGTATCAAGCATACAAGTAATCACATCTACCGTTCCGTATAGTTCAAATTCTGTAATATCCTGATTAAGAAAAAGTATATTTCCATCTGTATTTTTTTCTGTTGCAATACTCAGCATTGTATCGGAGTTATCTATACCGATGCAGTCATAGCCTCTCTTTGAGAGGATTGAGCATACTGTACCCGTACCGCAACCCAAATCGCATATAAGTTCGGGGTTTCTTCCAAGTGAAGAATGCATTATTTTCTCCACATAATCTACCCTTTTCTCATATTCCACATCGTCTGTAAGTATGTCATACAAACATGCAAAATCACCATAGCTTACATTACTCATCTGTTTTCTCTCCGCAAAGTCCGCTAAGAACAGTTTTGTATCCGTCCTCTCCGTATGTAAGAGCATTGTTTACACGGCTTATTGTTGCTGTACTTGCACCTGTCTTTGCCACGATATCGCTGTATACCCTGTGTTCATTGAGCATGGCGGCAACCTCAAGACGCTGTGCCATAGCCTTGACCTCGGAAACTGTACAGAGGTCAGCCAGGAACTTGAGACAGTCTTCTTCGTTGTCAATCAAAACAAATGCCTTTGCAAGATTATATATGTTTTTTTCATCAAATTTCTTTATCATATAAAAGTACCGCCTTTAGATTTTTTTGAGCTTGGCAATGGATGCCATGAGGGTTTTTGTACCGACATTGTCAAAAAGTATTTCCACAAGATAATCCCCGCCGCTTTGAGATACAGAAACTATCATTCCGTTACCGAACTTTCTGTGGTTAACTCTGTCTCCCTTTTTCATTTCAAATCCGTCCGAATTTGTCTTGAGCGAGGATGCGGTAACCATACTGTATTTATCTCTTATGGAATCAACTGACATTCTGGGCTTTCCGAAACCGCTGTCCGAGGCAAAATCGTTGTTTCTTTTATAGCTTGTGTAATCCGAGGATGATGAATACTGTCTTG
>JAZREC010000099.1:0-1845 GCA_045660605.1 Clostridia bacterium | reverse complement strand
CCTCCGACTTCCCAGTCTCTTCTTTCCATACACAGAACATTCATTCTTGTTCTGCCGTCTCCACCGTGATAACAGCGGCTTTCCATTGCAACCGCAAGCTCATCCTCTCTACTGAAAGCACTGATAAACAGCGGCACCATTACAGGCAGAAGAGCCTTGGCTCTTTCAAAAACGCTGCCTGTTTCAAAGTCAGCGCCTCTCGCCTTCTGTGCACTCATTATCTTGTCTGTCTCTTCAACCAAAGTGGGAATAAAGCGCATAGCGATGCTCATCATCATCGCCAGCTCATGTACGGGAACTTTAATTTTCTTGAGAGGATTGAGAAGTCTCTCAAGTCCGTCTGTAAGAGATATTGGCGATGTTGTATATGTGAGAAGGAATGTGCCCATAATGAGCATTACAAGACGCACCAGCATAAATGCCGCTGTTCTTACGCCTTCCCAGGTAAGTCTTATGCGCCAAATCTCAAAAATCACATGGTCGCCTGTTGTAAAAAACAGGTTAAGTATTGCCGTAAAGGCAATTACAATTATAAGGGGTTTAAGACCTTTGAAAAGCATCTTAAACTTAATTGTAGAAATTCTTACGGAAATTATAAGAAATGCAGCCATAACAATGTAAGATACATAGCTTTTCGCCGTAAACAGCGCCGCAATGTACAGTATTACCATTACAAGCTTTGTTCTGGGGTCGAGACGGTGAACGATAGAATCTCCGGGGAAAAACTGACCCATAGTGATATCTTTAAGCATCCGCCTCACCGCCTTTCAGCTTTAAAAGAGCAGCCTTCAGGTGCTCGGTGGTATAGATGTCTCTCGGAAGATCCATTCCCATCTGCCGAAGTCTCATGGCTACCTTTGTAACCTGAGGTACGGTAAGACCTATCTCCTCCAGACGCTCGCTGCGAGAAAACACTTCAGCGGGTGTACCGCGCATATCTATGTTTCCGTCATGGAAAACGAACAGACGGTCTACATTTTTCGCAGTCTCTTCCATGCTGTGAGAGACCATAATAACCGTTGTTCCGGTTACCTTGCGGTAATTATTGATATTTTCGATTATCTCTTCTCTTCCCTCGGGGTCAAGACCTGCCGTAGGCTCGTCCAGAATAAGGACCTTTGGCTGCATTGCTATAACACCTGCGATAGCAACTCTTCGCTTCTGTCCGCCCGAAAGGTTGAAAGGCGACTTTTCCAGCATATCCTCAGTAATACCTACAAGCTCTGCCGCCGTGCGGACACGCTTGTCTATTTCAGCCTCGGAAAGCTTCATATTTTTAGGACCGAAAGCGATGTCTTTGTAAACGGTTTCCTCAAAAAGCTGATATTCAGGGTACTGGAAAACAAGCCCTACCTGAAAACGCACCTGTCGAGTGAATTTCTTGGAGCTGTGTATGTCCGCCCCATCCAGCTTAACAACACCGCTTGTAGGTTTCAAAAGTCCGTTAAGGTGCTGTATAAAGGTAGATTTACCGGAGCCTGTATGACCGATTATTCCCAGATATTCTCCGGGGTAAGCGGCAAAATCAATATTCTCAATTGCAATATGTTCAAAGGGTGTGCCTTCACTGTATATGTGAGTCAGCCCTTCTGTACTGATTATAGGATTCAATTTTCAGACCATCCTTAAAACGATTGGTGCATCTCCCGATTTATTGGGATAACGCCCTAAGTTAAAATGATTTAAAATGATTAAATATCTCCTGTGCGCACTCTTCAACCGAAAGTGCTTTCAAATCAAGGTCATACCCCTGTTTGTTCAGCTCATAGAGGATGTCAACCGTCTCAGGAACATCAAGTCCCGTCTCTCGGAGAGCTTCAACATTACAGAACACCTCACGGGGCG
>JAZREC010000098.1:0-1976 GCA_045660605.1 Clostridia bacterium | reverse complement strand
GTAGAAAAAGTAGTTAAAGCAAACGCTCAGTGGGTACCTCCCTTCGGAAGCGGTGCTTCGCTTTATCTCAGACCTTATATGTTCGGCTCCAATGCTGTAATCGGTGTTAAGCCCGCAACAGAATATCAGTTCCGTATTTTTGCAACACCCGTAGGTCCTTACTTCAAGGGCGGTGCAAAGCCCCTTACACTCAGAGTATGCGACTTTGACCGTGCTGCTCCCTGCGGTACAGGTCACATCAAGGCAGGTCTTAACTATGCAATGAGCCTTCATGCAATAGTTACTGCACACGACGAGGGATATGATGAGAATATGTATCTTGACGCAAAGACAAGAACATATGTTGAAGAAACAGGCGGAGCAAACTTCCTCTTTGTGACAAAAGACGGCAAGGTAGTAACTCCCAAGTCATCCACAATACTCCCCTCAATTACAAGAAGATCACTCGTTCAGGTTGCAAGAGACTATCTCGGTCTTGAGGCAGAAGAGAGAGAAATACCCCTCTCCGAAGTGAGCGAAATGGCAGAATGCGGTCTCTGCGGTACTGCCGCAGTTATCTCTCCTGTAGGAAAGATAGTTGACCACGGCAAAGAAATCTGTCTGCCCAGCGGTATGAACGAAATGGGCCCTGTAACAAAGAAGCTCTATGACACACTTACAGGCATCCAGATGGGAAGAATAGAAGCTCCCGAGGGCTGGATAAGAGTAATTAAATAATGAAGCAAAAAAGAATTGCAACCGTCCAGGATATATCGTGCTTTGGCAAATGCTCGCTCACTGCCGCTATACCCGTAATTTCCGCGTTTGGAATAGAGCCTGTGGTACTTCCTACGGCTATACTTTCCACGCATACGGGTGCAGGCTTTGAGGGCTACAGCTTCAGGGACTTAAGCTGTGACATGAGAGATATTGTTAAACACTGGTCAAAGCTCGGCCTTGAGTTTGATGCTATGTATTCGGGATATCTCGGAAGCGTTGAGCAGATAGATATTGTGGAGAATTTTTTCCGTGACTTCAAAACAAAGGATAACTTCGTATTCGCAGATCCCGTTATGGGTGACGGAGGCGAGCTGTATCAGGGCTTTGACGAAGGCTTTGTTAAACACATGTACGCCTTGTGTTCGCACGCGGATATCATTTGTCCCAATGTTACTGAGGCGGCATTTCTCTCGGGAATTCCCTACGAGGCTGACCACGGGATAGAATATGTCCGCACACTTGCACATGAGCTTTCGGGCATTGGTGCAGGGATAGTTGTCATTACGGGTCTTTCGCAGGGGATGAGCTTCGGTGCAATGTGTCTTGATACAAAAACAGGCAGGGAATATGTCTGCATGAGAGACAGAATTGAGGGAACTTACTACGGAACGGGCGATATATTCGCAAGCGTTATGTGTTCCTCGCTAACAAACGGAAACAGTATAGAAAATTCTCTGGAAAAGGCTACAGACTTCGTATACCGAAGTATACTCAATACTCAGGACGAAAAAGAAAAGTATTATTACGGGGTTAAGTTTGAACAACTGCTCGTAAACCTTACAGAATAAAGAAAAGGACAAGGTACAATTAAGCACCTTGTCTTTTTTGTGTTATGAACAATAAATTTTAATAACTTGTTTTTTATGTACATTATGGTAAAAATATTTTTACCAGAAAATACAATACCGAAGGGCAAAGAAGACAGCCAAGTCCTGTATAGAAGGTAGCTACCATAGCACTAAATGAATACGGGAAAATACTTCTTACTGCCATAGAAAAATCCGAGGAGCTGTTTAACAAAGCAAAAACAGATATTTTTGATTTGTCTCAAACTCCATTCGGCGAATTCCGCTTGCTTATCCTTACGAACAGACAAAAGATAACAAAGGTAATATCGGAATTTATTAAGAAATACCCTAAAATTATATTTAATATCAAGCACGAGGGAATGATTTCTCCGTCAAACATCAACGATTATGACCTGATTGTTACCGACC
>JAZREC010000097.1:0-2349 GCA_045660605.1 Clostridia bacterium | reverse complement strand
TTTCAAAACATATTTAGGTGCATTTTTAAAATCCTGAACAGCATCAGCAGGAGAGTAACCTTTTAGACCACCAATTAAATAATCTGCTGTTGCCCCTTTAAGCCACTTATCTGTGGGCAAATTATCAATTACCATTTGTCTTGCATTATCTGGCAAAGTCCACTTATGTTTACTTGTAGGTGCCGTCAATCCTCCCGCTTTCAAAACTTGAACACCAAATGTTGTACAATTATTGGTTACCATGTTGTATTTTTTATCATAATCTTCAATAAATAGCACCATCTTGTCAGCTTGTTTAGCGGTTATCTCATATGTGACAGCTGCATTCCAATCATGTTCAGAATCATCAACAATGGCTCCCATTACATCTGCCTTTGTCAGTATTTCTTCAGTAGTCAAACCTCTTGAAGGATAGAAACCTCGATAAATAACACGTCCATCTCCGTAATCAATTCTAACAAAAGTATGGCCAACATCTCCTTCGTCAAGATTAACAGCTATTCTACTATTTTCGACAGGGCGTTGTGCTGCAATTGTGACTGTAACTTTGCCCGAATAGTTGTTTTTTACATATTCGTCTAATTCTGCATCGAGCCCCATACTATCAGTGAATTTAACTGGATTATTGTTAGCATACACATACCAGTTTGCACCTGACCTAATTGGATCCTCACTAATAAACCTACCTATACTTGGATCATAATACCTGTTTCGCAGGTAAATGAGACCACTGCACAAATCCTGATACTCCCCTGTATATCCAAACGGATTTACAGTATGTGTATTATCTCCTGCGGATTCTCCGTATGCTGTATAGATATAATCATCTACATCTGTTTTAGACTTATAAACCTTCCTTACATCTCCTCTTGGGGTGAGAGTGTACAGATATGTTCCTGAGTCATTTTTAAGCAGTGCAAGTCCGTTACCTCTTATGTAATATGCAGATGTTTCGCCTATATCTGCTACTATATTACTTCCGTCATAAACATGGCTTGTTGTAATGCCGTTTACGGTCTTGGTTTGTCTCAGGTTATCTCCGTTGTATGTATATGAGGATAGATTACCGTCTACATTTGCGGTTCTGAGTCTGTTAAAATCATCATAGGTATATACCTTATCTGTTAAGCCGTTTACGGAAACAGAGGTCATATTTCCGTTTAAGTCATACGAATATATAGTTGTATCCTGACCGTCTGTCTGCAATATAAGCTGATTTATACTGTTATAAGTATAGTTGGTAACAGAGGATACATTATCGATATAATCGTCATATCTTCTTGCAGTCCTATTGCCGAAGTTGTCGTAGGTAAATCTGTCGGTGAAGTCGAGATTGTCTCCCCATGTGTTTTCGTACACAAGGCGGTTTGCACCGTCATAGTAATACATACTGCTGATGTCTGTACCCATAGTCATTGCAAGGTTTCCGTCGGGGTTATATCTGTAGCTTGATGTATTCGCCTTACCACTCTCGTCTATAAGGGTTGTCTTTGACGGAAGATTTGCCCCGTTATACTCTGTGGTGCTGTATACCTCGCCATTTCGTGCAGAAGTGAGAAGATTTGAGTTTGCATCATATGTATAGGATATATTATCCTCATCGGACGAAACATTTAAGAGTCTGCCCATTGCATCATAGGTATATGCCGATTCAAATATTCCCTCGGGTGTGGTAAGTGTAAAGCTTAGGGGTCTGCCGAGTAAATCATATGTGTATGATTTAAGTGTATCACCTTTTGTCTCAGTTGTCAAATCCCCAAATGCATTATATACATAATTTACTGTACCTGTTGAATCCGTCATGGATATACGGTTGCCCTTAATATCATAGGTAAAGTATACCTGCTCATTGCCTGAGCTTTTTGACAGAACATTATCAAAGGCATCGTAAACAAAGGCTGTGCTTCTGCCTGACTTATCGACAGAGTTGATAAGTCTGCCCTGCAGGTCGTACTGTGCGGACTGTGTCTTACCGTCAGGGGTGGTTGTGCTTATCATTCTGCCAAGATTATCGTATTGATATGTGACAACCTGTCCCAATGACTCGGGTGCAGAGGAAGATACAAGTCCTGTTACGGACTTAATTGGATTGCCCGATGCATCATACTCATAACGGGTATGAATCTCGTTTGTCTCCGAGGGATGTACTGTTACATCTGTTACTCTGGACAGTGGGGACGTACATTTTCTGTCACAATATGTGGACAGTGGGGACGTACATTTTCTGTCACAATATGCGGAAAAGTTGACAATTAATGTACGTCCCCATTGTCACCATTGTCACCGTCCCCATTGTCACATTGTCAAGTGGCATGCGTCCCCTTTTATCTCAGTGGCTCATGTGTTTTT
>JAZREC010000096.1:0-3164 GCA_045660605.1 Clostridia bacterium | reverse complement strand
AAAAAGAAGACCAAGCTTAGTCAGCATATTTCATTTTTAAGAGATTTCTTTGCATCATACAAGGATTTCTCAGATTCGCATATTGATACACTTGAAATTATGGTTGAGAAACTGTATCGCAAGTGGAAGATAAGCGATGGTACAGACTTTTCTACACTTGGTCCGAAAGACTATCCAATACTCTCAGATCTGTACGAATTAATCGAACAGGAATACCAAAATTACAGCAAAGAAAACAAGCCCATATACACCGAAACACAGTTGCAGGAAATCCTGCTTGGACTTCACTCCATGTGTAAAGGTGCAGAAAGCAAATTCTTCAACGGTCACACAAATATTATGAGTGACCGTTTTGTTGTATTCGGAGTCAAAGGACTTTTAGAAGCAAGTAAAAATATTAAGAATGCATTGCTCTTTAATATCTTATCGTATATGTCAAATCAGCTTCTCACAAACGGTAACACAGTTGCCGCAATTGATGAGTTTTACTTATTCTTATCAAACATAACTGCAGTAGAATATATCCGAAATTTCTCGAAGCGAGTTCGTAAAAAGGAATCGGCAGTTGTTCTTGCAAGTCAGAACTTGGAAGACTACAATCTGCCCGGAATTGCGGAATATACAAAACCGCTGTTCTCAATCCCGACACACTCGTTCTTGTTTAATGCCGGAAATATTGATGCCAAATTCTATATGGACAGTCTGCAGCTTGATGAGAGCGAATACAACTTGATAAGATATCCGCAACGAGGCGTCTGCCTATATAAATGCGGTAACGAGCGATATAACCTTATGGTAACAGCACCAAAATATAAAGAAGCCTTATTTGGAAAGGCAGGAGGTAGATAATATGATAAAATTTGACGGACTTGTTATTGTAATTGAACCCGATTACAAAGACAGAATTGAAAAAGGTATTGAATTCGATGACCTGGATTGTAAGGTCTATGATGAAGACGATACTGAATTCAAACATTGTCTTCTTGATTTCAACATGATGCCGGGACACGAATATCACGATGAAACGGTTGAAGATATCGAGAAGGGTGCAATAAGAATTGTTGAGATGGAATGGGCAACTGTTCAGGTTGAAAGGGCAAATTTAGCACTTGAAAGATCAAAGGAACTTCTCGGAAATGCGATTGAGTACATAAAGGAATCGGTATGTCCCGAAGACTTCAATCATGTACTTAAAATATGCATTGGCATGACAGATGACGAAATTAATTCGCTGAACGAAGAAGTCACCGAAGAACAAAATGAAGGTATGAATTTGTCGTAAAGGGTAGATTTTTGCAGAACTATGTGATATAATAATCTGCGAAATGCGGAGGTGTCACATGGAGAAATACTACATATGCGATGCGTGTAAGTTTCAATTTGTAAGACACGGTGAAATGGAAAGCTGTCCTGACTGTGGGAAAGAAGCCATCAGGTATGCTACCGAAGAAGAAATCGCTGTGTTCCTTAGAATACAAGAAGAACTTAAACGAGAAAAGCAATAAAATATAAAGAGCGATCAAGATTTAAACTTGGTCGCTCTTTTTGCGTTTTGGAGGTGATACCATTGAAGAATGATTATCTGAACACATTCGAAGAAGGAGATATGCTCATTCGTGAAGACTTCGATCTCGAATTTGACAATCAACGAATGCTCTTTCCAATCGAGGTATGGTTTGATGCAGACAAGAAGTTTGGTGTAAATACCAAGGATCATGACGGAGCCTGGGTAAATATGTATGCAACATATAACCCCTGCACAAATGAAGTTAAAATACCATTTACCGTAGATACTGATGACGGTACATTCGAAAGGGAATATGTTCCCTCAGATGAAGAACGAGAATTGTTTGTGAGATTAATGGAGCAATCCTGTGAGCATCGAACAAATATGACCTGCCGAGAGTATTATCTGACAGAATATGTGACTAAGCATGCTTTCGGATTTGATTTAGAATGCATTAAGGCAGGTGATAAGTTTGTTATAAATAACAGGACAGATGACTTCATCCTCTATGCTGAAGACAAGGGAGAAAAGCTTCAGTATCATGTAGGACATTTTATTGAACTTGCTACCTATGGCGGCAAAGAATGTATTGCAATAGAATGTACGGATTGTAACGAAATTCTATATGATACTGCGACAGAGGAACTGCAGTTCTCCGATGAACAGCAAGGCGGAATGACAATGCAATAGGAGGTGTTTCTATGGCAGTAAATCCTGCGCTGATAAAAGCAGCGATAACACTTGCCACTGACAAACGAACCTGGGTTGTTATCGGCTCAATAGTCTTCGGAGTCATATTTATGATAGTCGGAATTGTAGCTGCATTCTTAAATATCTTTTCATTTGACGATTCAGGTTCGTCAACTGCATCGACAGCTTATGTGCGGTTTGTTGATGATATGAAATATGCTTATGGGAAACTTGATGCAGAGATAGATGATAAGTACCCGGCACTTGACCGTGACCAGATTCATGCTGTTTTCTACACCTTGTATTTTGGTGAAGAAAAGATAAAATCCGCTGAATTCTATGATGGCTTTGTAGAATGCTTTATATCAAGAACAACAGATGATGAAGGAAACGAAGTGCTGAGTCAATGCTCTCTTAACACTGCTCTGCAAAGACTCTCGGTGCATACAGGGAAAATGACTGACCATATTACGCAAGGACAGGTAGATGAGCTTGTATCTGTACTGCGATACGGAATGGCAAGAGCAGGAGATGACGGAGTTGTATATTCGGGACCAAAGCCTGAAGCATATTCCGATGCAACCTTTGCACAGCTTATGCGTGAAGCAGAGAAATACATAGGATTTCCTTATGTGTGGGGTGGATCATCACCCTCAACATCGTTTGACTGCTCCGGCTTCGTCTGCTGGGCATACACACATTCAGGAGTGTATAACCTGCCAAGAACAACTGCACAAGGAATATATAATCAATGCGCACCAATCTCAAGGTCAGAAGCAAGGCCCGGAGACTTGGTGTTTTTTACAAGAACTTATGTGTCAAGTGAGCCTGTAACTCATATAGGAATTTATGTGGGAGATGGCTTGATGTTACACTGTGGAGATCCAATAAAATATGCATCAATTGATACTGATTATTGGACAAGTAAATTTTACGGATTCGGCAGACTTCCACTCGGAGTGTCTGC
>JAZREC010000095.1:0-4435 GCA_045660605.1 Clostridia bacterium | reverse complement strand
AATCTCTGCATTGGTTTTATTATCTTTAATTAAATTGTCTTATTTCAAAATTGAAATAGCGTCACTGATTGTTTTTTCATATGCCTCTTTGCCGTATTTATCAACTTCGGATTTATTCTTTTCTCCGTGTGTAAGGCATCCTGCACCACCGATACATCCGCCGATACACGCCATACCTTCAATAAAGTTTGCATCAAGGACATTTTTGCTCTTTTTAAGCAGTGCTGTTTTGCACGCTTCAATGCCGTCACATGGAATTGCTTTCAGGTCAAAATCAATATTCTGCTCTTTTAATCCCTGCTTGACCGCATCGGAAAGTCCGCCTGAACGCGCAAATATTCTTCCAAAATAAGAAGCATTATCCAAAACATCCTCATCAAGCGCCGTAATATCAATGTCCTTGCTGTCAAAAAGTGCCTGAAGCTCCTCAAAGGTAAGAACTGCATCTACATAAGGCTTAACCTCTTTAAGCTGTGCTTCTGCTTTTTTTGCAGTACAGGGTCCGATAAATACAACCTTTGAATAAGGGTCGGTATCCTTGATATACTTTGCAAGTGTAGCCATTGGAGAAAGATTATGCGATATATACTGTACCAAATCGGGGAAAGCCGACTTTACATATGCTACAAATGCAGGACAGCAGGAGCTTGTTAAAAATCCTTTTTCGCTAAGCTCCTTTGACTCTGCCTGAGCTACCATATCGGCACCGAGTGCGGCTTCAACAACCGTGAAGAAGCCAAGCTCTTTGAGGCCTTTGATTACCTGTCCGAGTTTAGCATAAGTAAACTGACTCGAAATAGAAGGTGCTACCATTGCATACACCTTGTACTTCTTATTACAGTCGCTTTTCTTTATCATATCTACAACATTCAGGATATATGACTTATCCATAATTGCACCGAACGGGCACTGATATACACAGGCTCCGCAGGCTGTACATTTGCTGTTGTCAATTGCAGCGGCGTTCTCCTCGTTTATGGAAATAGCTTTAATCTTACAAGCATTCTGGCAAGGGCGCTTGCGGTTTACAATAGCGGAATAAGGACAAACCTTAGCACATTGACCGCATTCTACGCATTTTGATTTATCAATATGCGCCACATGATTGTGGTCAAAGGATATCGCTCCCCTCTTACAAACATCCTCGCATCTGTGAGCGAGACAGCCTCTGCAGGAATCTGTTACCTCATAGCCTGCTGCAGGACATTCATCGCAGGCAATGTCGATAACCTCAATCACATTGGGGTTTTCTTTGTCTCCGCCCATTGCAATTCTTACACGCTCTGAAAGAATTGCTCTTTCCTTGTAAACACAGCAACGCATTGTTGATGTTTTCCCAGGAACGATTGTTTTTGGTATTTCCAGAATATTTTCAAGAAGTGTATCATTCCAAGCCTCTTTTGCAACCTCACGCAGCACCTTATATTTCAAATGCTGAACCTTTGTATCAAACTTTCTCATACTTAACACTCCTTAAAAATAACTTACTTTAATTCTTTTTCCCATCAATTTGAGGCACTTTGAAAGCTCCTCGACCAGATTCATTTTAATACTGAAATTTATAGGCAAATCAGGGTTCTGATGCGCAGGATTTATAGCACGGCCGACATAGAAGTTTATATCGGTTGCCTCCTCGAACAGCAGTCGGCAAATGAGTGATGCGCCGTCACGCTTATAATTCCAATGCTCATACATTTCGTTTTCGCCAAGATAGTCTTTGGCATATTCCAGAACCTTGTTTACTGTTATAACACCCTCTGTTACCAAGTCAACTCCCTCAAGCTTTGCAATCGGGGGAACATCGGACTTTTCAAAATTAAGAGTTGCCTGAAGCGGCTTTTTTAAATATTTTGCCGCTATGGAGGAGGTTGTTCCTCCGCAAATGATGTGCTTGCCTTCCTTTGAGAAGAAAAGGGACATCATTCTCTCACAGTCATCTCGGTTTGAAGGAGGACCAAAGAGAATATTCATCGGCTCTCTTTTTCGTATTTTTACAATGCAGGCTGTTGCATCGTCACCCGGCTTTTGACCGTAAAGCTTATCACATTCGCCAACCAGCAGTGTAGACAGGTTCTTTGCGGTAAGACCTGTTACCGACACGGTTTCCATAAACTCAATTATCTCTTCTCTCTTCCAGCCAAAATTGTATGCCATTCCTATTCCCGCATGGGGACAGCCATCGCTCATAGCCACAAAAATATCGCCTTCCTGCAACCGAATAACTGACTTATATATCTTCTTGCCGTCAATATTCATTTCGGTTTTGTGATAGTCATAGTTCTTATTATCACGAAGAACAATAACATGAGGATTATCATACTGAATAATTTCGGCAGTTTCGTTGTCAATCAGATGCATAATGGTAAAGGTTGAATATGCAACACCGCGGACCGAGCAAACAGGAAGCGTTGCCGCAATCGTTGATACACATTCTTCAATAGGAAGCCCTGCCGCCATCATAGTTGAAATGATTTTGGAGGTAAGAGTAGATAATATACTTGCTTTAACACCGCTTCCGAGTCCGTCTGCAAGAACGATAACTGTTGAATTTTCATTTTGCTCTACAATATCAACATGGTCGCCGCAAAGCTGTTCGCCATAGTGGTTAATGCTTTTCCAGCCGATATCTGCACATAAATCATTCATCCTGTATCGACTCCTTTAGCTTTGCAAGAGCAATTTTTGTTTCTGCGGCTATTTCACCCAGAAGCGAAGCAATTTCCTGAACAATACGCATCTGCTTGTCAACAACCTTATCTGCAACCTCAACGGTTTGTCTGCTGATGCTTTCTTTCTTTTCACGCTCATTCTGTTCGTCGGTAATATCTCTCATAATACCGATAAGAAGATGCGAATCCCTATCATATACAACAGATTGCTCAATATACCGTTTGTATTCCGCAAGATATACTTTCTTGTTTCTGATGTCTTTTCCTGTGCTTCTTACTTCCATAAAATCTTTCGGATCCATAATACGGACTACCAAATCGCCAAGTATATCTGTATCCGAACGAATATTCATTATATTTCTCGCGGCTTCGTTTATCTGCTGTACCTCAAGTTCTTCATTAAGAACTATAAGTCCGTTAGGTGTATTCTTAACGATTGTATCGGAGAAGCTTTCTGCCTTATCCTTGAGGAACGGTAAGCACATTGAAATTTCCGCCTTACCCTGACAGATGGCAATAGCCTTTTCACGGCAGGTATTATATCCGCAGGAACCGCAGTTGAGTTCATCAGCAGTCTTAAATTTACCCATTTGACGAAGAACATTGTAGATTTCTGTTTCTGACGGTGTCTGCAATCTGTGTTCTATATAAGTAAACTGCTTTTTAAGCTCCGCATTATCAAGCTGCAGAACATCAAAGTCCTTGCTTCCTGCATAGTTGGATATGGTAATAAAATCCTTGATAGGTGCTGTACGGTGGTATTTTTCCATAACAGGACCTCCGATACAGCTTCCGACACAGGCAGACATCTCTATAAAGCACCTGTGAATTTTGCCGCTTTCTATATCCCTAAGGGCATCAATGCAGTTTTCTATTCCGTCAAGTGCCATATAGGTATAGCCCGAAATATTTTGCTCCATAGTTTTTAAAATTCCGCCTGTTGTGGGGAAGAATCTTGCACGGCTTTCCTCACTGCTATCCATTTCTGTTTTCAGCTCGATGTTTTCTTCCTTTAACCAATTTGTAAGCTCCTCAAAGGTAAGAACTGCATCAACGATGTTCTCATAATGTTCGGCTTCATCTTTTTTGGCAACGCAAGGTCCGATAAATACTGTTTTGGCTTTGGGGAATCTCTTTTTTATATCAAGACAATGAGCCTGCATGGGAGAAACAACATCTGCCAGATACTCAAGCTCTGCAGGGAAGTATTTTTGTATAAGCAGATTGATTGAATGACAGCAGGAAGAAATAATAATATCTCTGTCATCTTCGCGAAGCATTCTTTCATATTCATTTTTAACGATTGTTGCACCAATTGCAGTTTCTTCTACATCGTGGAAACCGAGTTTTTTAAGAGCTTCCCGCATTGCCCGGATTCCCACACTGTTGTAATTCGCAACAAAAGACGGTGCCAGGCTCACAATAACCGGCTCACCGCCTTGTAACAAGACTTTTACTTTTTCAGTTTCATCAACAATCTGCTTCGCGTTCTGGGGGCATACAACGAAACACTGTCCGCACAAAATACATTCATTTCCTATAATGTGTGCCTGATTTCCTGAAAACCGGATAGACTTAACAGGACAGTGACGAATACACTTGTAACAGTTTTTGCAGTTTGATTTTTTTAAGGTTAAGCAATTCGGCATAGCTGTCACTTCCTTTCGTTTTCTATTACGGCAAGTATATTTTTATTGAAAAATTCTCTGAAATTCTCTCTTGTGACACCAACGTGAACGTCGTCGTTTACCTGAACAGTAACTCCT
>JAZREC010000094.1:0-4714 GCA_045660605.1 Clostridia bacterium | reverse complement strand
CGTATCTTGTGGAATATCCCACCCAATCCTCCGAAAGATTGCAGGTATTTACAACTCTGCCGTTACAGCTCTGAGATACCATATATAGAGTGCTCATTCTTATTCTTGGGGGAAGATTTGTCCTTGCCTGCTGTGTGAGTTCTACATCCTCGGGCATAGAAGAAAGAAGCGCGTCAACCGCCTGTTTTATATTGACAACATAGTGCTTTATGCCAAGGTGCTCTACAAGAAGCTTTGCCATATCTATATCGTGTTGCTCTCCGCAGGGCATAAGCACGCCTATTACTCTGTCCTTTCCGAGTGCCTCTGCGCAAAGTGCCGCCGCCACAGAGCTGTCCTTACCGCCCGAAATACCGACAACAGCATTACATCCCTTACCGTTTTCCTCAAAAAAGCTTCTTATCCAAGCCACACATTCGTCCTTAACTTTTTTTGCATCAAACATATTATTTCACTAATCCCTTCGTTCATTTTCGTTATCATAACATTCGCAGAACCTTGCCGCAAATGAGGCTTCCTCACCATTGGCATAAAGATGTGATATATCGCCAAAGCCATTGACACGGAAATACGCTGTTCCCTTTCTTCTCTCCTCTGTAATAACCGTAGTTACCGATGTGGGAAGTGCACAAAATCCATGCCATAGCTGCATGGGCGAAATGCCTAAAAGATGAGAAAGGAGCACGCATTCCACTCCGAAATGGCAGAAAAATACTATGGTATCGTTGTTTGCATTAACGGCGTCGTATACCCTGCCGTTTCGTACATAACCGTGTTTAGCAAGGGTACTGTCCAGCTCTTTTATAACGGAAAGATATTTTTCTTTAATATTACTTTCCATCATTATTTCTGTATCATACCACTCGGCATCAGAATAGTATTTTTCCTCTGCAGTCCAGTCATTTGGAAGCCAGTCCCACACAACATCTGTGACCCTGTCTGTTCTCCTTATAGCATGTGAGAATTCTCTCAGCCAATCGCACTTCACAGCTTCTCTTCCAAGCTTTCTGAGAGTTGGTTCTGCCGTATCCATAGCTCTGCCCATAGTGGAAACATAAAATTCCTTTACATCAAGCTTGCATAGTCTCTCCGACAGAAATTCCGCCTCCCTGAAACCCTTTGGCGTGAGGGAATCTATTGAATAATCGGGTTCTGCATGTCTGACGATTATTAATTTCATATAATTTCTCCTTTTTTACTTAATTAAATCCGAAGCGGTGAAATCACCAACAGGCTTTATCCATTTTCTGCTTTTAAAATGTCTTAATGACATAATACACTTTGGTATGTCTTCAACAAGATACTCGGTAAGTATAATAATCGGGAATGGCAATTTCAGTACAAATGCCGTAACGAAAGTTATCGGTATTGCAAGAAACCACAATGATATTATATCCAGCTTTGCGCCTGTCAGGGAATCTCCGCCCGAGCGAAAAATTGCACATATCATTGTGTACGGAATATTCCTGAAGCATAGCTCTGCCGCATAAATAACAATAATAGCACCTGCAACACTGACGGTCTGTTGAGTGATGTTTCCGCTCATATTAAACAGATATACGACCTTTTCACGGAAGATGATTACAAAAAATGCAAGCAGTGCGCCAATCAGAGGGGTCGCATACAAAAGACGCTTTGAGCTTCGGTATGCTTTGTCATAATTTCCTTCTCCTATTGTTTTTCCGACAATTACTGCACCGCCGTCATTAAGCCCTATAAACAATATAAGGCAAAGACTTTCTACTGTTCTTAGTATCGTGCATGCCGCAAAATTTTCATAGCCTGTATTTGCATAAATGGCATTATTGCATACGGTTCCAAGACCCCATAAAAATTCATTTACAATAACAGGCAGAGCTTTTGTCATAAACCTTTTGTAATCAATAAAGTTAAATTGCATATAGCGTTTAATTGGCATAACTATTATGTTCTTTTGACAAACAGATATAACCGCAATCAAAGCGAAACCTATCCATGCAGAAATCGTAGTAGCAAGTGCCGCACCCTTCACTCCCATTTCGGGGAAGCCGAATTTTCCAAAAATCATCGCATAGTCAAGGATGATATTTGTAAAAGTAGATATGCCCGATACAGCCATAGGTAGCTTAACCCTTTCTGTAGAACGCAAAACCGTACTCAAAACCGATGAAAGTGCTGTTACAGGATATGAAAAAGCAAGAATTCTTAAATAATCCGCCCCTGTTTTTACTACATCGGGATTACGGTTAAATATACTCATAATTACAGACGGAAAGCCCAGTGCTCCAATCATAAAAATCAGAGATGCTCCCAATGCTGAGATAACTGCAATTTTACATGTCTTTTGTATATTATCAATTTGCCCTGCGCCCCAATACTGAGCAATAAACAGAGCGGAACCTGAGCAAAGCCCAAAGGTTATCATATTAAGAAGCCAGTTCCATTGAAATGCCATACCCGAAGCTGACAAAGCCACATCACCAAGCTGGCTCATAAACAATGTATCTACAAATGTGAGCGAATTTATAAGAAGATGCTGAAGGGCAATCGGAAGTGCAAGTTTAAGCAAAAGCTTCCAGAATTCCATTCTTTCTGTTTTACTGTTTTTCATTTTGTTTTCCCAACCCCAAAGACCTAAAGGAGGTGTAAAAAAATCCGCACGAATTTTTTTACACCCCACTTTTGTTCTATCAATATTATTTCTTGCTCATTGCCTTCTTGGCAGCCTTTGCGATATCTTCTGCTGTAAGTCCGTATTCTTTGAGAAGGTCTGCGGGAACGCCGGATTTACCGAATACATCTCTTGTACCTATCCTTTCCATAGGAACGGGAGCTTCTTCGCAGAGAACCTCTGCAACTGCACTTCCGAGACCGCCTATGATATTGTGCTCTTCGCATGTTACCACAGCGCCTGTTTCCTTTGCTGCCTTTGCGATTATGTCTCTGTCGATAGGCTTAATTGTATGTATGTTAATAACTCTTGCGCTTATGCCCTCATCTTCGAGAAGCTTTGCAGCGTCAAGTGCGGCTTCTACCATAAGACCTGTTGCAACAATTGTAACATCGCTTCCGTCTTTGAGAAGTACACCCTTGCCGATTTCAAACTCATACTCAGCTTCATCATAGAGTACGGGAACTGCAAGACGGCCAAATCTAAGGTAAACAGGACCGTTGTGAAGAATTGCAGCCTTTACTGCCGCTCTTGCTTCTACATCGTCTGCGGGGTTTATTATAACCATATTGGGTATGGTTCTCATTATACCGATATCTTCGAGGCACTGATGTGTAGCACCGTCCTCACCTACAGATATACCTGCATGTGTTGCACCTATCTTTACATTGAGGTTGGGGTAGCCTATTGAGTTTCTTATCTGCTCAAATGCTCTTCCTGCAGCAAACATTGCAAAGGAGCTTGCAAATACTACCTTACCGCAGCTTGCAAGACCTGCAGCGGTACTCATCATGTTCTGCTCTGCTATACCCATGTTTATAAATCTCTCGGGGAAAGATTTCTTGAATGTATCTGTCTTTGTGGACTTGGAAAGGTCGGCATCAAGAACAACTATGTCGTACTCCTTGCCGTATTCACTAAGTGCCTTACCGTAGGATTCTCTTGTAGCTATTTTCTTAACATCTGCCATTATGCTCTCGCCTCCAACTCAGTTATTTTTTCATCAATTTCTTTCATAGCAATTTCGTACTGCTCTGCGTTGGGAGCTGCACCGTGCCAACCTGCTTCGTTTTCCATAAAGGATACGCCCTTGCCCTTTACGCACTTTGCGATTACTGCTGTAGGCTTGCCCTTACATTCCTTAGCAGCCTTGAGTGCTGCCTTGATTTCGTCATAGTTGTGTCCGTCTATAACAATAACATTCCAGCCGAATGCTTCAAACTTCTTGTCGATAGGTGTGGGGTTCATAACCTTGGTTATGTCTCCGTCTATCTGCAGACCGTTGAAGTCAACAAATGCTACAACATTGTCGAGCTTGTAGTGTGCTGCAAACATAGCTGCTTCCCATACCTGACCTTCTTCACATTCACCGTCTCCGAGAATGGAATATACTCTGTAATCCTTGCCGTCGAGCTTAGCTGCAAGAGCCATACCGTTTGCGGCACAGATACCCTGTCCGAGTGAACCTGTGGACATATCAACACCCGGGGTATGCTTCATATCGGGGTGACCCTGAAGATAACTGCTTGCACTTCTCAGTGTAGGAATATCCTCCTTGGGAATAAATCCTTTTTCTGCAAGAACTCCGTAAAGTGCGGGAGCACAGTGACCCTTGGAAAGAACAAATCTGTCTCTATTGGGATCCTTGCTGTCATTTAAGTTAACATTCATTTCATCAAAATAAAGAACAGAAAGAATGTCTGCAATAGAGAGTGAACCTCCCGGGTGTCCCGACTTTGCGGTATAGACACCTGTCAATGCGTGCTTCCTGATTTTGTAAGCAACAAGTTCCAACTGCGTATTATTCATTACTACTTTCTCCTCCGTTTTCATTGTAATTTGTTTCGTCTATAATATTAAACGATAATTTTATTATTTCGTTTAATCTATCATAATTACGGGATATAAAGAGATATCCCAGAAGAGCCTCAAAGCCTGTGGCATGTCTGTAATCGACTATGTCGGCATTTTTTGCCGAGGTATTGGAATGTGCGTTTCTGCCTCTTTTGTATACGGCCGTATCCTCCTCCGTAAGACTGGAAACGAGTTCCTTTATAACCCTGC
>JAZREC010000093.1:0-5388 GCA_045660605.1 Clostridia bacterium | reverse complement strand
TATTGAGGACAGCGGAAAACCGATGTTCAACAGAGCAATAAGCGGAACATATCCTCCCGGCTCAGTTTTCAAAATTGTAACCGCAATTGCAGGTCTCGAAGAAAAAGAAGTAACTGCGAGCGATACAATAGTTGATATGGGAAGATATGAACATTACGGACAGATATTTAATTGCTGGGTATGGACCCAAAGCGGAAAAACGCACGGCCCTCAGGATGTTGCAAACGCTATCGGAAATTCTTGTAACTATTATTTCTATGAGCTTGGCAAGAGGCTTGGCGAAAAGAAAATATATGAATATGCAAACAAGATGGGACTTGGCAAAAAAACAGGTATAGAGATAGAGGGTGAGAGTGCAGGAATTCTTGCCAACGAAAAATATAAACAGGATACATTCCAGCAGATATGGTATCCGGGCGACACCTTGCAGATGGCAATAGGACAGTCCTTTAACCTCTTTACCCCGATTCAGCTTGCAAATTATACCGCCACAGTTGCAAATGGCGGAACATGCTACAGACCGCATCTTACAAAGGCAATCAGAAGTTCAAAGAACTCTTCTGTAGTAAAGGAATTCAAACCCGAGGTAATAGGTAAGATAGATATGTCAAAGGAAACATACGAGGCTGTAACGCGTGGTATGTATCTCGGAAGCCGAGAGGGAACATCGTCTGCAGTATTCAGTGATTTTCCAATCAATGTATGCTCAAAAACGGGTTCGGCACAGGTTAATTCAGGAAGTGCCAACGGTGTATTTGCTTCATACGCACCTTATGAAAATCCGCAGATTGCAATTGCAGTTGTTATAGAAAATGCAGGCTCGGGTTCTGCGCTTGCACCGATTGCAAGAGAAATTTATGAGAAGTATTTTGATATCGGTCAGGTATATAGTGCCGACAGACGCAAGGATATAAATGCTCTTTCTCAATAATTTTTAAAAAATATTGAAAAAATTATAGCCAAAAGTAATTTTTTGTGGTAAAATGATGTATTAGGAGGATAATATGCCCCGGATTATATGTTTTACAGCACCAAAGGGCGGATGCGGTTCTACCTTTGTATGCTCATCGCTTGCGCTGTCACTCTCCCAAAGCGGAATGAGTGTTCTTGCACTTGATATGTGTTTTGAAAAGGGAACTCTTGATTTCGCTCTGGGTTTTCAAAATGACTATGTATATACTCTTTCAGATGTTTTAGACGGAACATGCACTCTCTGTGAATGTGCTGTCACACAAGGGCAATTATCTTTTGTAAGAGCAGGATATGAAAAAAATAATGCCGATATAAATGCAATTGGAGACATACTCAAAAGCAGTGAATACGATTATGTTCTTATAGACATTTTGAGCATAGGCAGTGATGAGTGCGATTTTGTTTCGGATTTTGCCGATAAGCTTGTAATTGTTACAGACCCCACGCATGCATCGTGCAAAATATGTGATATATATTTGAGTGAAATTGATTTTTCGGATATATCACTTGTTGTTAACAAAATTATTCCATCATATGTAAAAAACAACATACAAATGACCGTTGATGAGGTTCTTGATACTCTCGGTGTTCCGCTTTTGGGTCTGGTGCCATGGTGCCCGATTGCATATGCGGAAAATACAGAAGTCAAGGATAATTACTTAAATACGGCATTTTCAAATATAGCGTTGAGGCTTGGGGGAGACAGAGTACCTGCAATGGAAATATCCAAGGTATATGATTGCTTTAAGCTCAGCAGAAATTTAACGAAGGGACGGAAGTAAAATGAATATTGCTTTGATAGCTCACGACAAGAAAAAAGAACTGATGGTTCAGTTTTGCATAGCATACAAGGGTATCTTTGCAAAGCACAATCTTATTGCCACAGGAACTACAGGCGGACTTATTACTGATGCAACTGGTCTGGAAGTACATAAGTTTCTTGCGGGTGCTCAGGGCGGTGACCAGCAAATTGCAGCCAGAATTGCATATAACGAGATAGATTTGGTTCTTTTCTTCCGCGATCCGCTCACATCAAAATCCTATGAGCCCGATGTTCTTAATGTACTTAAATTATGTGATATATATAATATTCCTGTTGCTACTAATGTGGCTACGGCAGAGGTTCTTATTCTTGGTCTTGAGAGAGGCTATCTTGATTGGCGAGATATAGTTAACCCCAAACCCAAAAAGGAAGAATAAATTATAGAACAATATAGTCATTAAACCATGGTTTGCAAGGATAAATATTGTGTTATTCTACAAGGTTTGACATGCTTTGTTGACATTGTAATATAAATAATGTTATTATATAATCAGCTAATAGTTTGCGGAGGTGCAGTTTTTTGAAAAAGGTAGCAATAATAATGGGCAGCGACAGCGATTTGCCCGTAGTTGAAAAAGCAATAGATGCTCTCAGGGATTTTGGAATTCCGTATGAAGTGCATGTGTATTCAGCGCATCGTACACCTGTAGAGACAAGAGATTTTGTCATAGGAGCAGAGGAAAATGGTTTTGGTGTAATAATTGCGGCAGCAGGTATGGCGGCACATCTTGCGGGCGCAGTTGCGGCAAATACCGTACTTCCTGTTATAGGCATACCCGTAAGTGCAAAGAAGCTTGACGGTCTCGATGCCCTTTTGTCAACAGTTCAGATGCCGTCAGGTATCCCTGTAGCTACTGTTGCAATTGACGGTGCTAAGAATGCGGCTATTCTTGCAATGCAGATTCTTGCGCTTTCCGATAAGGAACTTTCGTTAAAGCTCAAGGCAGACAGACAGAAATCCAGCGAAACCGTTCTGGAAAAGAACGCAAAGATAGAACAGCAATACAATGTATAATATAACAAATAAGCGGAATATATTCCGCTTATTTGTGTTTTCATACAAGACATATCCCAATGGCATATTAGAAAGGAATGGCGATAATATTGAGAGAAATTCATGAAGAATGCGGTGTATTTGGAATTATAAGTCCCGAGAAATGTCATGTTGCGGCAAGTACATATTACGGACTTTTTGCACTCCAGCACAGGGGTCAGGAAAGCTGCGGTATAGTAGTTAACGACGACGGTGTTTTCACAACATACAGGGATACAGGCATAGTTAATGATGTGTTTACTCATCAGGTTATGGATAGTCTCGGAATGGGTAACATGGCGCTGGGTCATGTAAGATACGGAACTGCCGACACAAAGGGCAGAGCAAATGCACAGCCTATGGTAGTGAACCATGTAAAAGGCCATACAGCACTTGCGTATAACGGAAGTATCATAAACTACGTGGAATTAAGACGCGACTTGGAACTGGAAGGTTCAATATTCCATACAAACAGCGATATTGAGGTTGTTTCATACATTGTTACAAAAGAGAGACTTAAGAGTGCTTCGGTTGAGGAAGCATTGGAAAAGGCGATGAACAGAATAAAGGGTGCATATTCAATCGTAATGATGTCACCGACCAAGCTTATTGCGGCAAGAGACAAGCATGGCTTCAGACCTCTTTGCTATGGTAAAACAGCAGACGGCTCATATGTAATCGCATCAGAAAGCTGTGCTCTTGATTCTGTGGGTGCAACGATTGTTCGCGATATAGAGCCCGGAGAAATCGTAGTCTTTGACAAAAACGGAGTAAGAGAAATAAAGACACATTGCAAGAAATGTGATCCTGCACTTTGCATATTTGAATATATATACTTTGCGAGACCCGACTCCATCATTGAGGGCAAGAGCGTTCATCAGGCAAGACTCAATGCAGGTGCTTGTCTTGCCAAGGAGCATCCCGTTGATGCGGATATCGTAATCGGAGTTCCTGATTCGGGAATTGATGCCGCTATGGGTTATTCAAGAGAATCGGGCATACCTTACGGAATGGGATTTATCAAAAATAAATATATCGGAAGAACATTTATTGTTCCCGGACAGAATGTTCGCGAAGACAAGGTAAAAATCAAGCTTAATGTTATTGCAGATACTGTAAGGGGCAAGAGGGTAGTTCTTGTGGATGACTCTATCGTAAGAGGTACAACAAGCGCTATCATAGTCAAGCTTCTTAGAGATGCAGGTGCTACAGAGGTACATCTTCGTTCATCAGCTCCCGCATTCTTAAACCCCTGTTACTACGGAACAGATATAGCTTCAAGAGATGTTCTCATAGCATGTCAGCATACTCTTGAAGAAATGAAAGAGATAATCGGCGTTGATTCTCTGGCATTCTTAAGTGTCGACAGCCTTGGAAAGCTTATAGATGTACCGAACGGATGCGGATATTGCGATGCTTGCTTTACAAACAATTATCCCACCGAGGTTCCCCCGCCGAGAACAAAAAGCAAATACAGTATAAAAATTTCTGAGAGAGAGGTAGAATAAAGTGAAAAGTTACAGTGATAGTTACAAAGCAGCCGGTGTAGATATAACAGCCGGATACCGTGCGGTTGAGCTTATGAAAAAGCATATCGCAGAAACAATGACAAAAGGAAGTATGTCCGATATCGGAGGATTCGGCGGTTTGTTCGAACTCGATATTACAGGCATGACAAATCCTGTTCTTGTAAGCGGTACTGACGGTGTCGGTACAAAGCTTAAGCTTGCATTTATTATGGATAAGCACGATACAGTCGGTATAGACTGTGTAGCTATGTGCGTAAATGATATTATCTGTTGCGGAGCAAAGCCTTTGTTCTTCCTTGATTACATTGCATGCGGTAAGAATGTTCCCGAAAGGATTGCAGATATTGTCAAGGGTATTGCGGACGGATGCGTTCAGTCAGGTGCAGCACTCATTGGCGGTGAAACAGCAGAAATGCCCGGTTTCTATCCCGAAGATGAATACGACCTTGCAGGTTTTACTGTTGGTATGGTTGACAAGGCAAAGGTTATCGACGGTTCTAAAGTTAAAAAGGGTGACGTTGTTATCGGTATTTCTTCTTCCGGTGTTCACTCCAACGGCTTGTCTCTTGTTCGTAAGGTTTCCGGCCTCAACGCAGACAAGGCTTACGATAACCTCATGACAAAATATGATGAACTCGGAACAACTCTCGGTGAAGCGCACATCGTTCCCACAAAAATTTACGTAAAAGGTATCGAGGCTCTTACTTCCGCAGTTGAAGTTAAGGCTATTTCCCATATCACAGGCGGCGGTTTCTATGAAAACCTTCCCACGATGCTTCCCGACGGTGCTTCCATCGTTTGCAAGAAGGATTTTGAGAGACCTGCTATCTTCTCTGTTCTCCAGAAAGTTGGCGAAATTCCCGAAAGAGATATGTTCAACACATTCAACATGGGTGTTGGTATGGCTTGCGTTGTTAATGCCGCAGATGCAGATAAAGCTATCGAAGCTATAAAATCCGCAGGTGAAAATGCATTCGTTCTCGGTGAAATCATCGAAGGCGATAAAGAAGTTATTATAAAATAATAAAATA
>JAZREC010000092.1:0-3780 GCA_045660605.1 Clostridia bacterium | reverse complement strand
ATATGTGGAAAACTGTACATTTTGTGTAAGGTCAAAATTGTCAATTGCCTTTATAAGCCCTATACAACCCACCTGAAACAAGTCATCGGGATTTTCGCCCCTGTTTGCAAATCTCTGAATAACGCTGAGCACAAGCCTCAGATTTCCCTCTACAAATTCCTCTCTTGCATCGGTATCGCCTTTCTTTATTTTCTGAAAGAGTTCGTCCTTTCTGCTCTTTGAAAGGGTGGGAAGAGTTGCTGTGTTTACACCGCAGATTTCTACCTTGTTCATTATTTGACGGCTCCTTTATAACAATATTTTCAATATGATTTTTCCCTTGGTTGTATATTGATATACTGTCATAAATTAGCAGATTTTTTTCACTTTTTTATCTCTTTGGGTGATATTCCCTCGTACTTTTTGAACATTTTAAAAAACGAAAATGCATCCTCATATCCGACACAGCCTTTACATAGTCTGTTTTAATCTCCTCGCCCTCAAAAACCGAAGCCATAAATTCATAAATCTTTCCTGCAAGGAATTCTGTTCTGGTGTTTTTGTACTTTTCGGCACTCAGCATTTCCAGAATAACAGAACCGCTGTATGATACAACATCTCCAAGCTTTTCAAATGCCGAGTACAATCCTTTCTATATAAAGAGTCGTTATCCTGAGCTTATAGATGCACACAATAATACTGAATTCAAAGTTCTTATATAATAGCTTAAAAACACGGCTGTGAAAAACAAAATTTTCAACAGCCGTGTTTTTTTACAGTCCTTTGTATTTTTGTGACAATTATTTTATCTTTATCTACCCTGAACGAAACATCAAGTCCCAGACAGGTCATTTTATATTGTCTTTCGGGGTCGTGGTGATATGCGGGTCTCGGGTCATTTTCGAGTATTTGGGTAAGGCTTTCAATAACCTCCTTGCTGAGACCCTCCGATAGACCGCATGGTATTTCTGCCTTAAGAGAATATTCCATGACCTCTTCCGAAAATCCGCATTGGGCATCCTCATGGCAGTCTGTATAACGAAGATAAGGCTTAATGTCATATATGGGTGTCCCGTTTACCATATCCGCACCCTCTACAATAATTCTCGGTGCATCGTCACCGTCTGTTTCAATGCCTATAAGCTTTACCGAGGACAGACCAAGACCATTCGGACGGAAAGGCGACCTTGTTGCAAATACGCCCATTCTTTTGTTTCCGCCAAGCCTCGGGGGACGGACGGTAGCTGACCATCCTTTGTCAGCATTTTCGGAAAACTGCCATATAAGCCATATGTGAGAATATTCCTCAAGACCTCTTACAGCTTCCAAAATGCGGAATTCCTTTTCAAGCACTATTACAGAACGGTTACTTACTATTCCGCTTTGACGCGGTATCCCGAACTTTTCGGGGAAACCCGTATATATTCTGCCGATTGGCTTAAGCTCCATTACATTTCCCTTCTGCCCTCTATGGCCTTTGCAAGCGTTACCTGGTCGGCATACTCCAGGTCTCCGCCAACGGGCACACCGTAGGCTATACGGCTCACCTTGACACCGAACGGCTTTATCAGCTTTGATATATACATGGCGGTAGCCTCGCCCTCAATGCTGGGGCTGTTTGCCATTATAACTTCCTTGAATTCACCCTCGGCAATTCTGGACAGAAGCTCTTTTATCTTAAGGTCCTCGGGTCCTATGCCGTCCATTGGCGATATAGAGCCGTGAAGCACATGGTACACACCTGCATATTCCCTTGTTTTCTCAAGTGCTATTACATCCTTAGGCTTTTCCATAACACAAAGGATAGAATGGTCTCTTGAAGAATTTGAGCAAATATCGCATATGTTGTCCTCGGTTATGTTCTGACAGAGGGAGCAGTAGTGAATTTTTGTCTTTGCATCTCTGATTGTTTCTATTATTTCCATTGTTTCCTCGTCGGAAAGCGAAAGTATGTGATACGCCATTCTTACTGCACTTTTGCTTCCGACTCCGGGCATTTTCTTAAATATATCTATAAGCTTTGAAAAGGATGCTGTGTATAGCATTTATATCTTCTCCTTGTATTACATAAAAATAAGATACATAACAGGAATTGTTATAATCGACAGGATACTCGAAATCATTGTCATAGATGCTCCCGTCTTTGTGTCTCCGCCAAAGGATGCAGGGTATACGATAGTATTCATGCCAAGCGGTGTGGAGAGCAGTACAAGTGCAAGAGTAACTATTATCTTGTCTGCTTCCATAAGCTTAAGTGCTGTAACAAATACGGCAGGGATAACAATCAGACGAAGAAGCGATACTATGTACACTTTTTTATTCTTAAAGAGACCCTTGAATTCGTATCCGCCTATTACGATACCTGCAAGAAGCATAGCACAAGGTCCCATGCAGTTTGACGCGTTAGAAAGTGCAGTCATTGCAAATTCGGGAACATACTTGGCTATACCCGTAAGACCGAATATCATACCTATAAACAGAGCAATTGTCGGGGGTTTGAGTATGCCGTTTTTAAGGTTCTCAATAAGACTTGCTCCCGATTCCTTGGGCACAAGAGTATATATTCCCCATGCCGCGCAGAAAATACTTATAACAAATGTAAACATTGAATACTGATAGAATACATCGGGTCCCCAGAGGCCGAGAACGAGGAAGTTTCCGACATATCCGTAGTTACCGAACGCGATTGCATATCTGTATATACATCTCTGGTAGGCTGTCTTTGGGTCCTTGTCGGGATTTTTTACAAACAACGCCGACAGGGGATATGATATCAGAATTGCGATAATTATGATTACAGCACCGTATATCATAAGTCTGTAATTTTCCGCAAAGGTCTGTACGGTGCATTTTGTAAGCTGATTGTACATATTAAGAGCGGGCAAAAAAAGATATGTTTCAAGCTTTGAGAGGGAGGTGCCCGTATTTTCCGGCACAAGCTTCTTCCTTCTTAGCAGGAAGCCTGCAACTATCAGTGTGAACATCATAAGCATCTGATTGAGTACAAGTGAAAAAGTTTCCATAATAATCTACTCCTTAAATGTCAAAAGTTCTTTGAATTTGCCGTCGTTTATTGCAAGCTCGTCATATGTTCCCTCTTCTACAACCTCACCGTTTTCAAAAACAAGAATTCTGTCTACATTTCTGATGGTTGTAAGTCTGTGAGCAACGATTATAACGGTATGTGTTTTCATAAGCTCTTCCATAGACTCTTGTATCAGCTTTTCCGATATATTGTCAAGAGCAGAGGTAGCTTCGTCAAAAATAAGAATGTCGGGATTTCCGAGTATCGCCCTTGCTATTGCAATTCTCTGCTTCTGCCCGCCCGAAAGATTGAGACCGCCGTCGCCGATTATTGTGTTCCAGCCCGACGGAAGCTCGTTTACGAATTCGTGAACATGGGCAATCTCCATAGCCTCGATTACCTCTCTGTTGGAAGCCTCGGGGCGTGCTATACGCACATTATCCATTATTGAGCATTGGAACATAAAGGGGTTTTGCGGAACTACGCCAAAGCACTTTCTCATATCGTGCGGATTAAAAAGTGCCCCTGGCATAAGGCATTATGGTTTTCCAGAATCCCTTTCGGTTTCCGTTGTTCTTTCTCATAAAAGGACCTCCTTTTTTTGAAAAAACTATTCTTACTCATTATACTGCATTTTCGTCAAAAGTCAAGGGAATTTGACATAAAAAGAGCTGTTAAAAAACCGAATTTTTTAACAGCTCTTTTGTGTAAAATTAAACTACGGACATTATAAATACTACAATTATTATTACAGGCAGTACATATGCAAGATAGGG
>JAZREC010000091.1:0-2347 GCA_045660605.1 Clostridia bacterium | reverse complement strand
ACAGTTGTTGATTACGACATGGTATCTCCCAAAAGCGAAAGCTATGGACATTTAAGAGGAGCCGATACCAGAGGAGACAAGGATTATGACCTTCCCTATGCTCCCCACAGAGAATATCTGACTATCTCATGCTGGAATAAGAATTTTGGCGGTGACAGTGACTTCGTTGAGAGTA
The DNA here is from genome assembly GCA_045660605.1 of Clostridia bacterium. Taxonomy (GTDB): domain Bacteria; phylum Bacillota; class Clostridia; order UMGS1810; family UMGS1810; genus RGIG8748. The sequence continues at coordinate 2,172 of JAZREC010000091.1, read as the reverse complement.
TAGACGGTATAAACACCCGCCTCTATAAGTTCAAGAGACGCTCGGACGGCAAGGACTTTGCGGCTCTCTGGACTCTTGGCGGAACGGAAAATGTAACACTTGACCTCGGTACAAACGAGATTTCCTATATGGATATACTTGGTAACGAAGAAAAGATGTATTCCGATGACGGAAGATATACCTTTAACCTTACCGAAGATATCAAATATATAATAGGTAATTTCCCTAAATTTAAGGTATGTGATACACCGAAATACGATTTTGGAGTTGAACAGCTCGGCGTAATCGAAGGCATTTCCAAGGAGATTTCTGTAACCGTAGACGGAGCTAAGCCCGAAGGTTATACAATCTCCACGACAGACTTTATGAGAGCAAAAACTACCTACACAGGTAAGGAAAACGATGCTCTCTGCCTCGGGGTAACACTTGGTACACTCGAGGACGGCTATACTGCTAAATATCTTAGCGGTGAAGTCGGCAGAAGTCAGTTCCTCATTTATGACAAGGAGCATATCCGCGATGTAGTATCTGTAGATATTATGAAGGATGGTAAGCTCTATTCAAGATGCGAAATACCTCTTACTGAGCTTCGCCCTGCTACAATTGAGTGTGAGGTACTGCCCAAGAGTGTTGAGGAAGTAGATAGCTGGCAGGTAAAATATACTGTTAAGAATGAGAGTGATGTTGAGCTTGGCGGAATATTCTCTGTTATAGAACCTGCGGAAATGGCAAACGGTGTTATGCCTGCAAATATCAGACTTGCACCCGGTGAAGAAACCGTTCTCACATATGCTGTACCCTCATCTCTTACAGGACAGGAAATAATTGTAAAATCGCAATTGACACTTGATAACGGTATGGTTATTGATCACACTGACAAGAAGGAAACCTTCTGTGCAGTATACACAGACACTCCTCCCACAATCGACGGAACACTGAATGCTGACGAATGGGCACTTGGTGCAAAAGCATATATAGAAGACAGCACTTATAGAAAACTTATTTCTTCTCAGCCGTTTGGAGGTGCTGATGACCTTTCTGGAACAATTAATATGATGTGGGATAAGGAAAATCTCTATCTTGCCTTTAAGATAAAGGATAATGTACATAAGCAGGCATATAAGGATAGAGCAACCTGGCAGGCAGACGGCTTGCAGATAGGCTTTACAGCAGGAGAAAATCCTTCAGCCTTTACTCATATTATGACTGCACTCTGTGATGACGGATATCTTACCAAGGAAATATTTGCATCGGAGGATGGCTCAAACGAAAAGGCTAGAGCAACAGATGAAGATTTCGATCTCGCAATTGTTCATAATAACGGGCTTACAACCTACGAAATGCGTATTTCCTGGAAGTATATAATGCCTCTTGTCAATGCTGTTCAGATTGGTGACGGCGCTCAGGTAAGCGGTGTTGTGGTAAAAGACAATACAAGGAGAGAAGCCAAGAGCGGAGAAACCTTTAATTTTGCTGTCCTTGTCAATGATGACGACGGAGGCGGAAGAAAAGGATATGTAGAGTACGGAAGAGATATCTCGGGCGGTACTCATAAGGAGTTCAAAACAATCACCCTCTTTGGCAGAGAAGAACAACAGTAAATTACACAATTTAATTAAATTTGCGGGGCGTTTGCAAATGCCCCGCACAAGTAATCAAAATGTGACCTAATAACATAATATCATTAAATAAAATTTTGAGGATGAATTTATTATGAAAAATTTTAAATTACTAAGTAGCTTGCTTGTGGCAGTTATGATGCTTACTATGCTTTCTGTAATGCCAGTCGGAGCAACACAGCTTAAGACCGCTGATGCTTTCTTCAATGATTTTGAAGATTTCACTACTAATAGTCCTGGAGTACAGGATTTTACTGACAATGGAATTAAGACATATGATGCTGGTTATAATGCGAATGCTTCACTTAGTCTTGTGGATGATAGTGAATATGGAAAAACTCTTAAATGGAATAAAGGAGGTCATATCTATATTCCTTTCGACAAACCGGTGACTTCGGGAAAAGTAAGCATGGGCTTTTCGTTTAATTCAACTGGTGCATTTGGACATATAAGAGGAGTTTTTAATGCTCCTATGAGCTCATCTGCACCTTCTAAATATTTGTGTTTGACAGGACAAAAATACTTACGCGTCATGAAGGGAACAACAGATAGT
>JAZREC010000090.1:0-3679 GCA_045660605.1 Clostridia bacterium | reverse complement strand
AAACTGTGTCTGGAAGCTGTCAGGATATTTATGGACTGCGAAAACGGAGGTTTTTATCTTTCTGACCCCAATAATACAGAACTCTTTATAAATCCCAAGGAAACCTATGACGGTGCTATACCGAGCGGAAATTCAATTATGGCATACAATCTTGTGAGGCTGTATCAAATAACAGAAAATGATGAATATAAAGAGCTTCTTGAAATGCAGATGGATTTTATGTCTATTGAGGCAAGCGGATATCCGTCCGCTAACTGCATGTTTTTGATTGCAATGCTTCTTAATGAAGAATGTATACCTCATATAACAATTGTCCTTAAAGAACAGGACGATTTAATTAAAATAAAAGAAAAACTGCCTTTTATGGCAAATATATCGGTTGTGACAGAAAGCGCAAAGTATCCGCTTTTGAATAATAAGACAACATTTTATGTATGCAAAAACCGAAACTGCATGCCTCCGAGTAATGAATTTGAATGTCTTTATCAGCCATAATAGTTACGGCACGGATTTTGATGTCCGTGCCGTAATAAATAATATTAGTGATTTTTCAGTCTTCCGTAGCCTGCGTTCTCAACACATTGCTGACCTGCCTCCGTAAGCATGAATTCTGCCATTTTTCTCTCGGGGGCATCCTTTGGTGTATCCTTTCGGATTACAACATAGGTGTTGTTGGAAAGCGGATAAGAGCCGTCTGCAATGGTTTCGTCTGTCGGCACAACTCCGTCTATTGCAAGAAGTTTAAGATTATTATGCACATCATAGAACAAATCCATATTGTGATAGTAATAATAAATGCTGTAACCAAGGCCATAGCCTGCGGGGTCGTCGGTCTTTGCCGACATAACATCCGTCAGTACATTTGACATTGTGTAGGAAGTTTCTTTCTGCACTTCGGGATGGATTTCGTTACCATTTAGAAAATGCTTTTCCATCTGTGCGTGGCTTCCGCTGTCATTGTTTCTGCAATATGGATAAAGAAGTGCATCGCTTCCGCCAAGCTCTGACCAATTACTGTAAGCGTTATTTACATAGATATCGCTTATCTGCTTCTTGGTAAGACCATCTATGGGATTATCTTTATTTGTAAAGAATATCATTGCATCATATGCAATCGGAATAAGTTCAAGTTCAACACCCTTTTCTTCCGCCATTTTAAGTATATCGCTTGCAGGATATACTGATGCAAAGAGCATATCCACCTCGTCGTTTATAAGACGCTGATAAGATGCGTGGCTCTTTGAGTGTTTTCGAGGAAACATGGGGGTTGTATGCCCGTTACAGAAAAGAGCACCGAAAACCGCCTGTGTGAAAGGATATGTAGAGGTCGAGCCGTCAATTACGGGCATTTTCTTATCAAATCCAAACATCTTCGCTAATTTGGAAGAATAAAACTGACAGTCATCCTGTGTATTATATAAGATATATGCTACATCTGCTCTTGTTGCATCTTTTTGAGGATTGAGGACACGGACAGGATTTTCGGGGTCGGTATCATCATAGTCCGAAGCAAAATTTCTGCCTATAATCTCATATGCTTCCTTTGCCCAATCCGAAACCTTGTCATTATCCGCATTAGTGTCAACACCTCTCGGTGTACCTCTGAGACCTGCATACTGAAGTGCTCTTGCAATCATAACGGTCAGTTCTTCTCTAGTCACATTGCGGTTTGGCGAAAATGTCCTTTCGGAATCACCCTTGACAATACCCAAGTTAAACGCATTCATAATAACAGAATAGAACCAATCATCATCTTTTACATCGTCAAAACGCAGTTTCAAGTATTGCATCTCAACATTTTCCATACCGATAAAACGCATAACCATGGCAACTGCTTCTGCACGGGTAACATTATCATTTAGGTTGGCTTCTCCCCTATCGTTACCTCTTATTATACCTACTCTGGACAGCATCTCGGCAGAATGGAAATTATAATTTGAATAATCCTTATCAGTAAAGTTTATTTCTTCGGGGACAAAAGCTTCTATCTCTCTATCCTTGTTTTGATATGGAACAGTCGCCCATACATCCCCGTCATAATACATAGACAAGGGAATTACTTCCTGTGTATCCTTGTATCTTGCACGGGTAAGCCATGTATTTCTGTCTTCGATTGTGTCGGGGAAAGGAACACTTACTTTTACAAAGTTTTCGGTCTTTGCCTCATCTGCACCGTCCGCTGATACCCATCCTGAAACAGAGAACACCATACATAATACCAAAGCAACAGATACGATTTTTTTCATTGCATTGTTCCTCCTTACTGTTCAAGCTTAAAGGTATCTGCTATATCAGAAAGCTCTTTTTTAAGGTCTTCTTTTGTATTCCTTGGGTATTCCCACGAAATAATATAAACCGTTCCGTCTGCCTCATGCAAATTAAACCACAATGCATCTCCGTCAGGTTCAGTTCCGCAAACAGAATAACCCATCAAATCTTCAAAGATATAATCATCATTGTCATTTAAGAATTTACCCCTTGCGGTTATTTCATCAGTATTTTTATATGTTGTCACTTTAATGGCTACATCGTCTTTTCTTTTATGCTCCCATTTTTCTTCAAGATTGCCATCATCATAGTCCTTTTCATAACGATAGCTTTTTTGAGGAACTGTTAGTGTATAACCCTCGCCATGATGCTTATCACTGCCTACTGATGAATATATTTTATCGTTTTTAGCTTTAGGAAGATAGAGGTTCTTTTGGGTGTCTTTGCATCCTGTAACCATAGTAAGTGCAATCATCAGCATAATTAAAGTTATTTTTCTCATAATATGTTCCTCCTTATATAATTAGTGTTCTTAGTTTAAGTTTATATCAAAAATATATTCATTTTCCATACGCTCTGTTCCCGATACCTCACGGTAAAAAGCGGCATATGCCGTCTGCTTATACGGGGTGAGCCACAAATGTCCTATGCCAAAGGCAAGCGTTGCAAGGATATCCCACCCTATAAAGCTGAATTGCAGGCAGAAAAATCTCCATTTGTTTCCGTCCATCATCGCCTTTGACTGCTCTATAGCTTCGGAGGCAGTAAGATTTGTATTCTCTGCCAGTATGTAGTCTGTCATTGCATAGCTGAAGCTTGCCACAACGCCTGGAATGACAAGAAGTAATGACCAGAGCATAACATATACTGTACGAAGAAGTCTTGAAACTGCTGCTACTTTCCAATACGAAAAGTAACCGAATAAATTCTCAAAAGATGCGTTTTGTCTGTCTACAAGGTTAAGATTATATTTTGCATAACCGACACCGACAAAGCTACCCAATACAAAAAATATAATCACCGCAAGGATTGCCATTATCATAATAATGCCAAGTCCTCCTGCAATAAAGGCACCTATATCCGAGTCAATGCCTCCTGCCCCGGAGAATATATTCCACCCCGCAAAGTTAATACCAAAATTGGTATTTGCACCGTCGGTATTTATCTTGAATTCAAGTCCATTTGTTCCGCTTGCACCGAGAATTGATGCTACAATTCCCACAAACACAGCTGTAGTCCATTTGTTTCTTAAAGCATCTCTTGCTATACCTCTGAAATCTTCTGCTATTTTCATATACTTGTTCCCCTTTCATTAAGCAAACAATATAAAACCTATTGTATTTGTTGCAAAATTAGCAAACATATGGACGAGCCATGAAAGATATATATTTTCATTCTTTTCATCAAATTT
>JAZREC010000089.1:0-1624 GCA_045660605.1 Clostridia bacterium | reverse complement strand
GCTTATGTCTATTGTAACGGGAGCATCATATGACGGTGTTACAAATTATGCATATGATGATACAAATAAGCTCATAGACTTTGGACTGAATTATTATACAAGTGTAAAGGTAATATCTGAAAACGATATACTTGCAGAGGTAGAGCTTGATAACGCAAAGGATACAGACAGAATTCTTCTTGAAGCAACAGAAGATGTATATATTAACCTTCCTAAAGAATATGATGAAGAAAAGCTTGAAACTAAGATTGTTCTTGAAAACAACATCAAAGCTCCGATATCAAAAGGTAAAATTCTCGGAAGTGTTACGGTACTGTATGACGGTGACGAATATATTTCTGCATCCCTTACATCACCCATAGAAATAAAAGCAAACAATTTTAAGGGTTTTTTCAGAAAAATATGGTCTGTACTTACTTCCCCCGCGCTTCTTGTGGGACTTGGAATACTTCTTATAATAATCGTCTGGTCTATGCTGATTTTCAGCAAAAAGAAAACATATAAAATAGATAGAAAATAATAAAAAATGTGTTGTCACTTAAATTAGTAGACAACACATTTTTTATTATTCAAGACTGTTTATTATTCCGTTTGCAATAGCATATCCCATATCGTCAAGAAGCGAGTCATCCATAAGAACCTCTCTGTCGTTGGGGTTTGAAACAAAGGCAAGTTCTATTAAAACGGACGGCATCTCGGTGGTTCTCAAAACCACGATTTTAGGGCTGTCCTTTACACCTCTGTTGTTAAGACCGTTTGCCTTAATAAGAGGCTTAAGGATATTTTGTGCAAGCTCCTTGCTGGTAACTCCGCGATATGTCTTATCTTCGCTATCGGCATACAGAATTTCTGTACCGTTGGCTTCTGCTTCTGTAAAGGAATTACTGTGTATACTTACAAAATATGTTGCTTCGGCATCATTGGCAATACTGCTTCTCTCAAGTAAATCTTCCATTTCCGTTGAGCCAAGTGCGACATCTTTGCTTCTGGTCATAACAACCATTACACCCTCTGCCCTCAGATATTTTTGAACAGCTAAGACTACCTTGAGGTTAACCTCGCTTTCATACACGAGAGGTTCACCCTCTTCATCGTATCCGATAGCACCGCAATCCTTACCGCCGTGTCCTGCATCTATGACGATTACCGCATCCTCCTTATTAACAGGGGGAAGTTCTTCCTTGGGTTCCTCTTCGGCCTCTTCCTCGGGTTCTTCGGGAACAATAAATTCCTCGTCATCTTCGTTTGATTTCGACATTACGGTAACAGTCATGGTATCTGCAGAGTAGCTAACCCTGTATGTAACTTCTCCTGGTGACTCTATAACAACTCGTGTGTAATCAGGATGAAGTGCATACCTTACTTCCTTGACACTTTTACTGCCAACTTCTTTTTTGGAACCGCTGAGTTCTAAGTCTGTTTCCGAAAAATCTGCAATAAATCTTGCAGGCTCCGATGCATATGAAATTTGGGGTCTTATCATATTGCTGACCTTAACAGTAACAACAGTTGTATTTCCTTTTACTGAAGTTGTAATTATATTAAGCTTTGCTTTATCTGGCTGAGATGTTTTTTTGCTTGTATTTATGTGCACCGCATTATCTTCACCCTTCCACAAAACATC
>JAZREC010000088.1:0-8610 GCA_045660605.1 Clostridia bacterium | reverse complement strand
ATCGGAAAAAATGTAAAAAAATATGGCGTGTTCATCAGAACACCCCATTTGTGTATTTATTATTTGTTTTCAAACATAGAAACCTGATTATCAAGCTCCGCTGTATGCTTTTCCATAAGAGCCTTGATTCTGTTTACAGGAACAAGAAGCTGGCTGATGGTTTCGTCATGGTTAATTGTATCTATAAGGATGGAAATGTATTTGGACATATCTACCTCGCAGTACCACTCTCTTGTCTTAAGCTCGGGTATGCGGTATACAAGGTTTGTTGTAAATACCTTGTTAATCTGTCCTTTTTTGTATGCTTCGTCAAATATCTCAAGTCCGTTGCAGAAAAGTCCGAATGCTGTGAATATAAATATTCTTCTTGCACCCTGAGCTTTGAGCTTGGTTGCAATATCAAGCACTGATTCGCCCGAGGATATCATATCGTCTACAATCATTACATCCTTGCCCTCAACGCTGTTTCCAAGATATTCATGTGCAACGATGGGGTTTTTGCCGTTGACGATTACAGAGTAGTTTCTGCGTTTGTAGTACATACCAAGGTCAAGACCGAGTACGGAGGAATAGTACATACATCTCTGCATTCCGCCCTCGTCGGGAGAGATAACTATGGTTGAGTCCTTGTCATAATTGATATCGGGAACAGCTCTTGTGAGTGCCTTAATCATCTGATAGGTTGTCTGTACATCGTCAAAGCCCGAAATCGGAATAGCATTCTGAACTCTTGCATCGTGGGCATCAAAGGTTATGATATTGGAAACCCCCATGTTTATAAGCTCCTGAAGTGCCAGAGCACAGTCAAGAGACTCTCTAGATGTTCTTCTGTGCTGTCTGCCCTCGTAGAGCATGGGCATTACCACTGTAACTCTTCTTGCCTTACCGCTTATTGCCGCGATAATTCTCTTGAGGTCCTGATAGTGGTCATCGGGACTCATTCTGTTTTCTACTCCGTACATTTTGTATGTAATACCGTGGTTGAATACATCGCAAATAATGAATACATCGTTACCTCTTACGGTTTCGGTGAGTACGCATTTTGCTTCGCCCGAACCAAAACGGGGACATTTGATTTTTGCAATATAGGTCTCTTCCTCTTCAAATTCCTGACGGAATCTCTTGAGGTAAAAGTCGATTTTGTCTGCAAGCTCCTCGCAGCCCTTCATACATATAACGGTAAGTTTGCCGTAAATAGGCTTTCTTTCATGCTGGTTTGACACAATCATTTCCTCCTGTGTTAATTATATATTAAAATTAGCGTAAAATTTGAGTGCTCATCACTTTTTCGATATGCAATCTTCGATTGCTCGATATTTTTACTATCGCAAAATCGATATGTTTTCCCTTTGGTCAAACTCGATATGATATGAATTCTCGTCGCGTCAGCGACATATCGAGTGCGTCAGCACATATCGAGTCACATATGACATATCGAGAATTCTGCAAGAATTCATATCGACGATTTCATCTTAGATGCGATTTCATCTTAGATGAAATCATTATAACATAAAACATTACATTTTTCAATATTTTACAGCAAATTTCCCACAAATTTTATCACAAAAATTTTTGAGTAAATTTGTGCTTTTATTGACATAAAATCACATTTGATGTATAATGTAAAATGTTATATTATATCTTGAAAGGACATGATTATATGGATATTCAAAGTGCGTTGGCATCCAGAGTTACGGGACTCAAGGCATCTGCTATAAGAGAAATTTTCAAAATGCTCGGTAAATCCGATGTTATAAGCTTTGCAGGCGGTATTCCGTCACCTGAGCTTTTTCCCACAGAGGAAATGTCAAGACTTATTACAAAAATGCTTGACGAAAGAGGCAAAAATGCCTTGGTTTACGGTGTTACAGAGGGTTATCAGCCTCTTCGCGATATAGTTACCAAGAGACTTATGAGAGACAGCATTGTACATGACTTTGATGATGTTGTCATAACCACAGGAGCACAGCAGGCAATTGACTTAACATGCAAATCTCTTGTCAATGACGGCGAGGGCGTAATTGTAGAGGAACCCAGCTTTATAGGTGCTCTCAATGCATTCCGTTCGTATAATGCCAAGCTTTTCGGAGTGGAGATGGCAGATGACGGCATAGACATAGACAAGGTGGAAGAAATCTTAAAAACACAGAATATCAAGCTTATATACACAATTCCCACATTCCAGAACCCTATGGGAGTTACTCAGTCACTCGAGAAGAGAAAGAAGCTTCTTGAGCTCTCTGAAAAATATGACTGCTACATAATAGAAGATAACCCCTACGGTGAGCTTCGCTTCCGCGGTGAAGCTGTTCCTGCCATCAAATCTATGGATAATAACGGCAGAGTAATATATGTAGGTTCGTTCTCAAAGACACTTTCACCCGGCATAAGAGTGGGCTTTGTGTGCTGTCACAAGGATATTATGGACAGAATAGTTGTATCAAAGCAGGTTAATGATGTTCACACAACACTTATGATGCAGATGCTGGTTGCAGACTTTATAGAAAATAATGATTTTGACGAGCACATAAGAAAGAGCTGTAAGCTTCACGGCGAAAAGTGTGATATAATGCTCTCTGCTATGGACAAATACTTCCCCGACTGTGTGAGCTACACCCGTCCCGACGGCGGTATTTTCCTCTGGTGCACACTTCCTGAGGGAGTTGACTCCAAGCCGATATTTAAAAAGGCAGTAGAAAGAAAGGTGGCATTTGTACCCGGAAGCACATGTATGGTTGACCTTGAAGCACCCTGCAATGCATTCAGACTCAATTATTCCACCGCTTCCAACGAGGATATAGAAAAGGGTATAAAAATCCTCGGTGACTTATTAAAAGAAGAACTTTAAAAAGGAATGAGCTATATATGGAACAGAAAAAAACTATATTCAGCGGTATTCAGCCCACAGGCTGTATAACGCTTGGAAACTATGTTGGAGCACTCAAAAACTGGGTTAATCTTCAAAATGACTATAACTGCATTTTCTCGGTTGTTGACCTGCACTCAATTACTGTAAGACAGGACCCTCAGGAGCTCAGAAAACGCTGTATGGACTTCCTCTGTCAGTACCTTGCTGCAGGAATAAACGCCGAGGACAACATTGTATTCTTCCAGTCACATTCGTCAACACATGCAGAGCTTTCGTGGATACTCAACTGCTTTACCTACATGGGCGAGCTTTCCCGAATGACACAGTTCAAGGACAAGAGTGCAAAGCATGAGGACAATATCAATGCAGGTCTCTTTACATATCCCGTGCTTATGGCGGCGGATATTCTCCTTTACAAAACAGACCTTGTTCCTGTAGGCGTTGACCAGAAACAGCATCTTGAGCTTGCAAGGGATATTGCGGTACGATTTAACAATATTTACGGAGATGTATTTACAGTTCCCGAGCCCTTTATTCCCAAGGAGGGAGCAAGAATAATGAGCCTTCAGGACCCCACATCAAAGATGAGCAAATCCGACCCCAATGTAAACGGCTTTGTGTCTATTCTTGATGACAAGGACACTATAATGCGTAAATTCAAGAAGGCTGTTACCGATTCGGACGGCGAGATTGCATACCGCGAGGGCAAGGCGGGAATAAATAACCTTATAAATATCTATTCCAGCATTACAGGAAAGTCTGTTGAGGATACTGTAAATGAATTTCAGGGCAAAGGCTACGGAGAATTTAAGATGGCAGTAGGCGAGGTTGTTGCAGACGAGCTGAGCCCCATAAAAGCCAGATACGAAGAGCTTCGCAAGGACAAGAGTTATCTTGAGAGCATATACAGCAGGGGTGCAGAAAGAGCATATGCACTTTCAAACAGAACTCTTAACAAGGTAAAGAGAAAAGTTGGTTTTGTGGACAGACCCTTTTGAGGTGAGATGAATGAATATTACAAAGCTTATACTATGTTTCAGCCTGGCATTCGGTGTATCGGTAGCGAGCACTCCCTTTGTCAAGATACTGGCTCACAAGATAGGGGCGATAGATGTCCCCGATGCCAGAAGAGTGCATGACCATCCGATTCCCCGTATGGGCGGACTTGCAATATTTTACGGATTTCTTATAAGCATACTGTGTTTTGCGGCTGTAGATACCCAGCTTAAGGGCATACTGATAGGAACACTTATCATAGTTTCTCTGGGTATTGTGGACGATGTAAAACAGCTTGGTGCCAAAATCAAGTTTATCGTACAGATACTGGTCGCATGCATAGTGGTTTATCACGGTGTTGTTATTGAGTATATAAGTGTACCCGAGAGCATTGTCCCGGGCGGATATGTGTATCTGGGACATTTTGCCGTTCCGCTTACGATACTATGGATTGTGGGTGTTACCAATGCGGTAAACCTCATAGACGGACTCGACGGTCTGGCTGTAGGAGTGTCCTCAATAGCTACATTTTCGCTTTTCTTTATCGCCATACTTACGGGCGAAATGCAGGTAGCACTTATTACTGCGGCACTTGCGGGCGGATGTCTGGGATTTTTGCCTTACAACTTCAACCCTGCCAAGATTTTTATGGGCGATACGGGTTCTACCTTCCTTGGCTTTATGCTGTCGGTTGTTTGTATACAGGGACTCTTTAAGGGGTATGTTCTCATATCGTTTATTATACCTTTTCTTATTCTCGGACTTCCCATATTTGACACCGCATTTGCAATTGTCAGAAGAATATGGAACAAAAAGCCGATTATGGCTCCCGACAGAGGACACCTTCATCACAAGCTTATGGATATGGGATTTTCGCAGAAGCAGACAGTTGCCATACTCTATATAATAACCTCCATACTGGCTCTCAGTGCTGTTGTTGTGCTGGAAATCGGGGCATATACCGCATGCGTATTCATTATTACAATAGTTGCCTTCAGTGCGTTTGCATACAAGGTGTATTCTGCAAACCACAAGGCAAAAAATCAGGACGAAAATCCAAAAGGAGATGCCTGAATTTATGAAAAAACTGCTTATATCAATTCTTTGTATCATGCTTCTTGCAGGATGCGGAGCAAACAAAAATGAGGAAATTACCGAAAATGTAAATACTCAGGAAGAAACAGAACAAAAATTATCTTTAACCGAGGAAGAAGAACAGCCCGAAGAAGCAGAGGAAGAAGATAATACAAACTACGGAAGCTTAAACACTTCATACCTTGTTGATATCGGATGCACACCAGAGCAGATATCTGCACTAAGGGGCGAGCTCAAAACTGCCACATGGGAGGACGGACCGATATACAGCTTCGGTGATGACGGCGTGTGGTACGGATTTGAGAATTACGATTTCAGCGATGGAGAAATCCCGTACATACCAAACGGAAAATGTACACAGATGAGCATGAGTATGAAAATGCTTATTAAGGATGCCGATGTGTACAGTATAGAAACTCTGCGTGCACTTTCCAAGGGAGAAACAAGCGAGGAATATGACGATTTTGCGCTCTGCAATGTGTATGTTGCACACTGCGGCGGCTTTGTTCTCAGGGCATACGGAGACAGCGAAAAATCCATCGGTGCCGATACAATGATTACGGTAACAAAGGAGTAAGATTATGGAATACAGATTTAAGACCTCGGGCGTGTGCTCAAGGGAAATAATATTCGAGATAGAAGACGGCACTCTGCACAATGTACAGTTTGTAGGCGGATGTGCAGGCAACACACAGGGCGTTGCCAAGCTCTGCGAGGGAAGAAAGGCAGAGGAGGTTGTAGAACTTCTTTCCGGTATAAAGTGCGGATTTAAGCCAACCTCGTGTCCTGCACAGCTTGCAGAGGCTATAAGGAATAATCTTTAAAATCTTATGGGAATGTAAAAAATCTTTTTACATTCCCATTTTTTTATCTATCTGCATATTATGACAATGCATTTGATTTTTAATCGGGGGGATATATTTGAGCTTTGACAATGTGTTTGTGCCCGGCGGAGACAAGAGAAGCCGTTATATAGCAGAGTATTTCAGAAATACCGCTTTGTGTCTTACGGACCTAACAGCTTCCTTAACAGAAAGCGACAGAAAAAGCCTCTGTGATGCAGATTTGGTTATTCTCGGACTTCCGGCAGTTATAAACGGTATGGTAAACATGCCCCTTGCGGATTTTGATTTGCCGTTTGAACAGCTTCTTGATTTGTGCGGAGATAAAACCAAAGTCGCAGGCGGAAGATTTGACAAAAATTCAAGAGAGCTTATGGAAAAGAAGAATATCAAATGGGCAGATTATTCCGAGGATGAGATTTTTCAACTTGAAAATGCGTTTTATACAGCTGAGGGTGCTTTGAGCACTCTCGTTGCAAATACAGAAAGCTCCCTTTGGGGCATGAATATTCTCATTACAGGAGGCGGAAGAATTGCAAAGGCTCTTTGCTCTCTTCTTCGCTCATGCTCATGCAGGATAAGTGTATATGCCAGAAATCCCGTTGTTCGTACTTCATTTGCCCTGAGTGGTTTTGAAACTCTTGATTTTCTTAAAAACTTAGAGGGCTTTGATGCAGTAATAAACACAGTTCCTGCGGATATATTTTCAGAGCATGTAATGGAAACTCTTGGCAGAGACAGTATAGTTATCGATTTATCTCAGAGACCCGGATATGTAAGCAAAACACTCTGCGAGGAGCTTGGATTAAAGCTTTTGTATCTTCCGGGCATCCCCCTCACAAGTGCACCGCGTTCAGCCGGTATAAGTGCCGCAAGGGCGGCGGAACGCATATTTAAGTAATCAACAGAGGGGAATTGAACATTATGACAATAGAAGGCAAAAAAATAGGCTTTGCCGTATGCGGTTCATTTTGCACCTTTTCCAAGGTGATGCCTCAGGTTGAGGCACTTACCCGAATGGGTGCAGAGGTTTATCCCATAATGAGCGAAATAGCATGCACTACCGACACGCGCTTCGGCAAGGCGGAGGACTTTCGCAAATTTCTTACAGACACAACAGGAAATAGTATAATAAATTCCGTAAAGACAGCAGAACCAATAGGACCCAAGGCTTATCTTGACGCTCTTATTATTGCTCCCTGTACGGGCAATACACTTGCCAAGATAGCAAACGGAGTTACGGACTCTGCGGTTTCTATGGCTGCAAAGGCAAACCTAAGAAACGAAAGACCGCTTATTATAGCAGTATCTACAAATGACGGTCTGGGTGCCAACGCTTCAAATATAGGTGTTCTTCTTGCAAGAAGAAATGTGTATTTTGTTCCGTTCGGTCAGGACGACTGCATAGGAAAACCGCAATCTCTTGTTGCAGATATGAGTAAGATTCCCTCTGCACTGGAGACGGCACTTTCCGGAAAACAGATACAGCCGATATTGGTATAAAAGAAACAATGGTATCCAAAAAGCCATGCTTTTTGGATACCATTGTTGTAATTGTTATAAATGTATACCATCTAAATCTATACCGTCTATATTTAAGAATTTTATAAATGATTTGATAGTTGCAAGATGTTTTTCCGGATCTTCAAATTCGGAGTTTTGAAGAATACTGATAATTCTATCCTTGGTTTCTTTTGTAAGGCTATTGAAATTATTTCGGACATTTTCAATTTCATTATAAAATTCCTTGTTACAATATTCACTTGTCAAAAGACGGTTTTGAATATATCCGCCTCCCTTTACTATGGTTATACAAGTATCGATCGAATCAAGAAGAGAGCGGATTTGTGTTGCTGGCACAGAGTTATCAGATTGTCCAATCATTTTTCTAAAGGCGCTGGATGCTGAAGACAGACCGTCAAGAAGATTAAGAACTCTGACGTTGGCTTTTTGACAAATCTCTTCTGTTAAGGCAATTTGTGCGGAAGAAAGAGGTTTAATTCTGCCTTTTTCCCACAGCATCAGCTTAATTTCATCAGGAGTGGCAGTGAATGATTGTCTGGAGAGGGAAATCGTATTGGTAGTTGATACATCCCTGGTAGCAACCTTTGTACACACACCAGCTGTATAGAAGGCAATAATAAGTGTTCCTCCGTCTACTGCAGAGGGCAGGGTAATTACCATACTAAGCCTGTTGCTGGCAAGCGGAGTATCAATGTCAATATCATTTAATTCAAAATTAGCCCCCATTTCCTCTGCACAAGCCACAGAACAAGCCATTATTATAACAAAGCTCAAAAGAAGTGATATAATGCGTTTCATAATACATCTCCTATGTAATTATTATTTAATAAATCACAAACCAATTATTGCACAAAATAAGCCTTGCAGTCAACAGGAAATAATAAACTGTAAAATTAATGTTATATACCAGAAAAGCCCCCCGATAACGGAAGGCTTTATGATTAAGCGCTTAACTTGTTGAGCTTTGCAGAAAGCTGAGCTTTTTTTCTTGCAGCTGTGTTCTTATGAAGAATACCCTTTGCTACGGCCTGGTCAATCTTCTTGAATGCTGTCTTGCAAGCTTCAACTGCATTTGCTGCATCGTTATTCTTAACACATTCCTCAAACTTCTTTATACAAGTCTTTAAGTTGGTCTTGATAATCTGGTTTCTCATTGTCTTGGTTTTGATAACCAAAACTCTCTTCTTTGCGGATTTAATATTAGGCATAATTTCACCTCCAATCACATAATTATCAACATAATGTGTATTCTACCATAATTTTTTTCAAAAATCAAGTGTTAAT
>JAZREC010000087.1:0-2213 GCA_045660605.1 Clostridia bacterium | reverse complement strand
TACATCATAGTGTCCTTCTTCATCACGACCACGCTCATAAAGAAGAGCAAAGTCGTTTGAGGGGAAGAGTCGCTTACAGTTGTTACACTGAACCTTCCACGGACGGTTTATCGGATTTATGCTAAATGCCGAGTGTCCGCTTGTCTGCTCGTCGCCTGCAAGGTCAACTCCGCAGTAGTGGCATATATACCAGCCCGG
The DNA here is from genome assembly GCA_045660605.1 of Clostridia bacterium. Classification (GTDB taxonomy): domain Bacteria; phylum Bacillota; class Clostridia; order UMGS1810; family UMGS1810; genus RGIG8748. The sequence continues at coordinate 2,015 of JAZREC010000087.1, read as the reverse complement.
ATCATTTCGATAGGTAGGTGTAAAGGATGAAGGTATACCGTTTGGCACCATAAGGGAATAATATTTTTCCCAATGCTCAAGATACTTGTCTGCCTGTGCAATTGTGGACTTAACCTCGCTCTTCGCCCAGGCATAACGCTCCGCATTTCTCTGTGCGTTTGCTCTTTTCTCGGCAGTATAGTAGGTTGATTCCTTCTTGCCCTCATGTTCTGTAACGGTTATCTTTTTGCTTGCCGTCAAAACATCCGTACCACGAAAGTTTTCTACCTTTGCAGTAATGGTTGTTTCGCCGACAGAAAGGCCTTTCACCATTCCCGTTTCATCTACGCAAACAATGCCCTCCGGCTCATAGGAATAGGAAATCTCACTTGAGGGAACTTTTATTGTATGTCCGCTGTTCATTCTGACGGTGAGAGAGGTGCTCTCTCTTTCCTTTAAGAAAAGACCGTCGTCTGCTAAAAGCTCTGCAGTTCCTTCAACAACTCCGGTATCGTCTTTGACCTTAACCGGAAGAGTTGCAGTGCACTGCTCTCCGTCTACGGTTGCTTTTATCGTGATGTTTGCACTGCCCTCCATATCGGCGGTGATAACACCGTCATCGGATACGGAAGCGATTCTGTTTGCAGATGAACCGAACTGCGTTGATTCTACTTTCTTTGTGACATCTGCACCGTCCGTTGCAGAAACGATTTCAGTTTTGATCTGCATCGTTGTCGGATTTTCGGCGTCTGTCATTACAAGCTCGTTTGAGTCAACGGAGATAATGAACATCTCATTCTCGGAAGGTGTATTTCCCGGATAAACCCTTGCAAGAACTGCCTCGTTTCCGCTCTTTAAGGTGAATGTTGCGATTGAATCGAATTTCCAGCTCTGAGCAACACCTGTACCGTCTGTCGGCATAAATGTAAATACATAATATCCGCGCTCCGGAATAACCACCTTGCCTACATATGACGGTGCGGCGGCAGGCTGGAAGCGGTTTGTATTTAACTCATCGTGGCAATCATAGCTTCCTATATAGTCTGCTGCGTCCGTTGAAGCCTTGGTCTTGTTCACAAATACATCTACCGGATACCCGTCGTTAGATGCTGCATGATTGACTGTAAGATCATATATGCCACCCTGCGGTACATAGACCTCAAGCGCAACATAGCGACCGAGACAGGAAAGGATGAAGTTGTTCATATAGAGGAAGCCGCCCTTATATGCGGTGTCGGAGGTAGCTCCAAAAAATCTGTAAAATCCCCTTGTTTTATCATCGGTAAGCTTTTTGAGATCGCCCAGCTTATTGATGCTGTCCCAACCGAGACGGTTCATATCGCCTTCGATATCATAGGTTATGAAGATTCCGCCTGCCGTAACCTTGATTTTTGTTTCAAAACTTGTCTCGTAGCTGTTTTCATAGCTTGCCTTGAATGAAACGGTGGCTTCACCCTCAGCAAGTGCGGTAACAGTGCCATCCTCGGATACCGAGATTATTTCTTCACCGCCTTCAGCTATTTTGAAATCCGAACAAGCAAGCTCAACTTCACTTACATCAGAAAGCATAGCATATGCCGAAACCTTCGCCTCCTGACCCTGTACAAGTGAAATCAATTCGTTTTTCGGATATGCGTTCATAACGATGCGCTTATCTCCTGCTCTCATAACGATATCACCGACATAAGCGGAGTCGTTGGCATCGGGTGTCGTATCAAGTGCACGGAATCCGATATAATACTTTCCTGCAGTTTCAAAGTAATGCTTTCCGACAAATGTGGGAGTCGTTACCTTGACAATCTTTTTCTCTGCAAGGCTTGTATCTTCGCAGTCGATTGTTCCGACAAGATTTTCGGTGGTGAAATCAGAAGCGTCCACCGTTTTCCCGTCGCTTTCAAGAACATAAACGCTTACTTCTCCGCCGAGAAGAGCCTTGCCGTTATACATGGAGATATCATAATCTCCTGCTCTCGGCACATCAATTTCAAGGAATATCCATTGATTCTGATATATCTCGAACATTCCCGAGCTCCATC
>JAZREC010000086.1:0-3476 GCA_045660605.1 Clostridia bacterium | reverse complement strand
CACAGGCAAATAATACAAACCACGCCTCTGCCTCCATGTGGCATAAGATGGGGGCAAAAAGAGTGATACTTGCAAGGGATTTGTCCTTTGGCGAGATATCACTCATCAGAGAGAAAACACCCAAGGACCTCGAAATAGAATGCTTTGTACACGGAGCTATGTGTGTGTCCTATTCGGGAAGGTGTCTCCTGAGCAATTACCTTACACACAGAGACTCAAACCGTGGTGCATGCTCGCATCCGTGCCGATGGAAATATTATCTCATGGAAGAAAAAAGACCGGGCGAATATATGCCCGTATTTGAAAATGAGAGAGGTACATTTATATTTAATTCCAAGGATTTGTGCATGATAGAGCATATACCCGAGCTTATAGAGGCAGGAGTTACAAGCTTCAAGATAGAGGGCAGGGTAAAGAATGAACTCTATGTAGCAACTGTTGTAAAGGCATACAGAGATGCCGTGGACAAATATTTTGAAAACGGCAAGGACTACAAGGTAGACGATGCAATTCTTACCGAGCTTACCAAGGTAAGCCACAGAGAGTATACAAACGGCTTTTACTTTGGCAAACCATCAGACAAGCATCAGCTATATACAAGCAATACCTATATTCAGGAATATACAATTGCCGCAATTGTCAAATCGTCAACAGACGGTATGACATATCTCGAACAGAGAAACAAGTTCGAAAAAGGCGATGTTCTTGAGCTTATAAACCCTGACGGAGATAACTTCAGCTTTACGGTCGGCGAAATGTATAATGACAAGGATGAGCTTATAGAAAGCGCACCCCATGCACAGATGGAGGTAAGAATTAAGCTCCCCAAAAAAGCACCCGAATACAGCATAATCCGTATGATTAACAAGAATTACAAACCCGAGGATAATATGTGACAGTTGTGTGACAAATTTTTCATTTTGCAAACATAAACATTACAAACGGTATAGAATTATTGACGGTTAAATATATTTTTATTATAATTAAGCCATACAAAAGACAAATTACGGGAAAAGAACATCTGACAAACTTTATATTACAAATTTCCCTTCTAACTCCTAAGAAACACCCCAAATTTCAATTTGGAAATTTGGGGTGTTTTGCTTAATGTCTTTAAGAAAATCATGTTTCGTATTTCGTCAGCAAGCTGTATGTAGAGGGGAATATGACTTTTTATGTTTATTATAAGCCTTAGTCTTATAAAATACCGAGTGCCTGGAATAAGAGAATTGCCATAACAACAGGCGCAACAAATTTGATTATTACAGTATAGAGCTTCCTTCTGCCGAATTTGTCGCCCGAAGCTTCAAGCTCGTCAATAACCCACTTTGGTTTAACAACCCAGCCAATGAGTATACTTGTGCAAAGTGCAACGATAGGCATAAGCAGATAGTTACTGAGATAATCAGCAATATCAAGTATCTGTCCAACGGTTCCGTTGGGGAGCTTTAATTCAAAGTAGAATATGTTGTAACCAAGGCATACAATAAGTGAACCTATTGTAGAAAGAGCAGTTATAAGAAGACTTACCTGTTTTCTTGACTTACCTGTTTTTTCCATAATGCTTGCAACTATTGTTTCCATAATAGAAACAGAAGAAGTAAGTGCCGCAAATGCAACCATAATGAAGAATATTATACCCACAATAGAGCCTACAAAGCCCATTTTGTCAAATATCTGAGGAAGTGCCTGGAATATAAGTCCGGGTCCGCTTTTTTCAAGACCTTCGTTTCCGAGGAACACATATACAGCAGGGATAATCATAAGACCTGCAAGGAATGCAACGCCTGTATCGAATATTTCTATACGGCTGATGGATTTTGCAAGGTTTTCTTCTTTCTTAACATAAGAGCCGTATGTAACCATGATGCCCATAGCAATACTTAAAGAATAGAAGAGCTGTCCTGTTGCATTTAAGAGAATAGTCATAAACTTGCTGAATGTAAGACCCTTAAAGTTTGGTATTACATATATTTTGAGACCGTCAATAGCAGTTCTTACAGTACCGCCTTCGTCCTCGTGCTTAAGAGTGAGCGAGAAAATGGATATACCGATAATCATAATAATGAGACCGGGCATTACTATCTTTGAAAATCTCTCTACGCCTTTTTCTACACCATTGTATACAATGAACGCAGTAAGTGCCATAAATACAAGCATAAATACAATAGGAGAAACGGGGGATGTAATAAACGAACCAAAGAAGCTTGGGTCAGCCGCCTTTGCACCCATTCCGAGCGGATAAACGGTAATATATTTGAGTATCCATCCGCCTATTACACAGTAGTATGTAAGAATTATTGCAGGAACAATGAATGTAAGTACACCGAGGAACTTCCAACGGGAGCTGATTTCGCCAAATGCGGCAAGTGAGCTTCTGCCTGTTTTTCTTCCTATTGCAAGGTCAGTTGCAAGAAGAGTATAACCAAATGTTACAGTAAGTATGAGGTATATAAGAAGAAACAGACCGCCGCCTCCGTTTGCAGCAAGGTAGGGGAACCTCCATATGTTTCCAAGTCCTACAGCGCTTCCTGCAGCAGCAAGAATAAATCCGAGTGAGCTTGTAAAGTTACTTTTCTTTTGTTGCATATGTTCACGTCCTTAAATTAATATATATCAAATATTATACAATAATTGTAAATAAAGGTCAAGAAAATTAATTCTCATTTGGAGTTTTTGTGATAAAGCGGATAGTAAACGGGATGCTTACAAGTCCTGTTATCATGTCGGCAATAGGCTGAGCTGTCTGTATGCCCGCAAGACCAAAAAGAAAAGTCCCTATAATCAGCGTGGGTATGAATGAAAGACCCGAACGCATAAGCGACAGAAACGATGATACTCCGACCTTTCGTATACTTTGATAAAGCATGTTTACAGGGACAGAAAGAGGCAGGAACATTACACCCATCGTTGCCCACTTGAGTGCATATGTGCCGATTTCTATAACCTCGGGATTTTTCTGGAATGTTGTTACTATCTGTTTTGCAAATATAAATCCGGGAACCGCAAGAATACTTACCAGAGCAAAGCCTGTTACCATAGTAACAATAAGTCCCTTTTTGACACGGCGGTATTTCCTTGCCTGATAGTTAAACGATGCAACAGGCTGAAAGCCCTGACCGATACCGAGACCCACACAAAGAACAAACATAGAAAAGCGGTTTACAACACTCATCGCGGCAATTGCGGCATCGCCGAAAGGCTTTGTAAGGTTGTTTAACAGACCGTGTGATATTGAACTTAAACCCTGTCTTATCATTGCAGGGAAGCCCACCTTGAAAACCGTTAAATAAAGCTTTGAATTTTTGCTGATAAATTTTAACGAGACAGAGCTCTGTGCGGTTTTCGTGTGGAAATAGAGCAGTATGGAAAAGCTTATAAACTGAGAAACCGCTGTAGAGAGACCCGCACCGTACACGCCAAGACGCGGTACAAGAAGATAGTCACCCAGAATGTTAAGAAGTCCGCCCGTTGTA
>JAZREC010000085.1:0-5940 GCA_045660605.1 Clostridia bacterium | reverse complement strand
TATTTACATCTTGATTTTATCAAAATTCGTGATATAATAATAGTTAATAACATTCTGAAAACTGTAAATTCATACAGAAAGTTGGGATAATTATGTCATTAAAACTGGAAAGTAATGAACTAAGTGAGCTTATGAAAAATTTCTATACCCTTACAGGAATAAGAATTGTACTCTTTGATGAGAATTACAATGAAATTTTGTCTTATCCCGAAGAATGTATTCCGTTTTGCGCACACATGAGATGTCATAAGGATTTTTACGAAAAGTGCAGACAAAGCGACAAGCTCTCTTTTGAAAGCTGTAAAAAAAAGCAGACATTAACAATGCACAAGTGCCATGCCGGTCTGATAGAGGCAACTGCACCGATTACAGATAACGGTGCAATAATAGGTTATATTATGTTCGGACAGATTAGAGATGTGAAAAACAAATCGGTGTTTACACAAAATCTTGCAAAGCTTTGCAATCAATATGAACATTTTGAATCCGCACGAGAAAAGATAGAAAAAATCAAATATAAGAGTTCCAAACAGCTCATAGCCGCCGCACACATTCTTGAAGCATGCACAAGCTACATTCTTTTGAGAGACCTTGTTAAGCCGACAAGAATGGCACTTTTTAACAGTATTGATTTATATATTTCATCCAATCTTGAAAAAGAGCTTAGTGTTGATATGATATGCAGAGAATTAAATATAAAAAGAACCCGTCTTTATGAAACTGTAAAGCCATATATCAAGGGCGGAATAGCTTCGTACATATTTAGAAAAAGAATGGCAAGAGCAAAAGAACTGATAAAAAACACTGATATGTCAGTAACAGAAATTTCAAGTGCTGTTGGATTTGCAGATTACAACTATTTTCTCAGATGCTTCAAAAAGCAAAACGGACTCTCTGTAAAAAAATACAGAGAGTCCGTAGTGTGACAGGTTGTAGGCGGGCTGACGCCCGTCAAAACCGACAAGCTAAAAGCTTTTAAAATTTTCAGATGTCAGGCATTGAGGGTTCGAATCCTGTCACACTAAAATAATTAAACATTTGCAGGAAGTACAGAAACAAGGTCTTGGAGGTGCTTATCGTATCCCATAACCTCAAGATGCCACCTGCCTCCATCGTATGTAACCTCCGTTACCGAAGCGTTACTTACCCATGGAATATCCTTGGCATCCTCAAGGGGTCTGCCTTGCCACAGGCAACACATAACCCTTATTACTGTTGCATGAGTGGCCACACAAACGGTTGTATCAGGATTGTTTTTTGCAATCTCCTCAAAAATGCGTTTTGCTCTTTTAAGAAGCTGTGAGGTACTTTCTCCTCCGTCGCAGACAACTCTGCCTATATCCTCTTTCCAGACATTTCTGTAGTTGGGGTATTTTTCCAGAAGCTCGTCAAAATACTTCCCCTCCCACTCACCTGCATAAATTTCCCGAAGTTCGGTATATGCCTTGGGTTCTAAGCCAATTTGTTCTCCTATATGCTTTGCAGTATCAAGTGCACGGGGGAGGTCGCTGGAATAGAGTGCTTCTATCCCCTTATCCTTAAGATACTCGCCCGTCTTTATTCCCTGGCTGTGGCCAAGCTCTGTCATACCGTGGTCTGTATGACCAAAGAATTTGCGAAGCGAATTTCCAAGGCTCTGCCCATGTCTGACCACATAGAATTTTGTCATATACCTATGTCCTCCTTATTTAGACAGAAGTCTCTCCAATCTGTCTATACCCTCTTTGATATTGTCCAGACTTGTTGCATATGACCAACGTACATAATCAGGTGCATCAAATCCATTTCCGGGTACAACAGCAACAAGCTCTTCATCAAGAAATACTCCTGCAAAATCGTCAGCAGTTTCGATTACTCTGCCTGCAATCGTTCTTCCCTTGAGGGCACTTATATTCATCATAACATAAAATGCACCCTTGGGTGTAAGACAGCTTACGCCGTCTATTGAATTTATTCTGTCTGCCATATATTTGCGTCTTTCATCAAACGCTTTAATCATCACTTCAAGGTCATCCTTGGGACCATTTAATGCCGCAACTGTTGCAGCCTGTGCAATAGAATTCGGGTTGGAGGTAGTATGGCTCTGAACATTGCTCATTGCCTTTGCTATAGAAACATTTGATGCTGTATATCCTATTCTCCATCCTGTCATTGCATATGTCTTGGAAACACCGTTTACAATAATTGTAAGGTCCTTTATCTTATCGCCAAATGACGCTATGCTAACATGCTCCGCTCCGTCATATACAAGATATTCATATATTTCATCGGACACTACATATATATTATTCTCTACAGCAACCTCTGCAATTGCCTTAAGCTCTTCGCGAGTATATACCATACCTGTAGGGTTTGAGGGGCTATTGAGAACTATTGCACGGGTTTTAGCTGTTATAGAAGCCTTAAAATCTTCTGCCGAAAACTTAAATCCGTTTTCTTCCTTGGTATAAAGTATAACGGGAACACCGTCAGAGTACTTTACCATCTCGGGATAGCTCACCCAATAGGGAGCGGGAATTATAACCTCGTCTCCTGGGTTTAATATAGCTCCGAAAACATTGACAAGCGAATGCTTGGCGCCGTTGCTTACTACGATATTTTCAGGAAGATAACTAAGTCCGTTATCATTTAAGAACTTTTCGCATATTGCCTTTTTAAGCTCCAGAGTACCCGAAGCAGGTGTATATTTTGTTAAGCCTTCGTTAATGGCACGGATTGCCGCATCCTTGATATGCTGAGGTGTATCAAAGTCAGGCTCGCCTGCACCAAATCCTACAACATTCATACCTTCTGCTTTCATCTGCTTGAATTTGGAATCTATAAGCAGTGTGGGCGAAGGTGCAATAGACTTGAATTTGTTAGAAATTTCCATTATATGTTCCTCCACTTATGACAGATATATTTTAATACTTTACCATTCTATCATAGAAAGAGCAAAAATGCAAGTTTGCAATGGCAAAATTTCAATTTTTTGGTAATTTTCGCCTTTTTGGGCAAAAAAATTTGAGGTTTTGAAATTTTGATGTTGAATATTGCCGAATTTAAGCACGCGGGAGTCGAACCCAGCATGGTTTTAAGATAACAATTTTTAAAAATTTAAGGCATACGGGGTTAGGCTCCCGTGTGCTTATGCATCAAAAGCACATTCTATATAATTGATGGTTCTGTCCTCAGTATATATTTCGCAAACATCAAAAGAAATATCCTCATATTCATTGTACCGCATTATAAATGCTCTGGCACATTGTATTATTTTGCGTTTCTTATGAAAATCAACCGCATCGGACGGAAGACCAAAGGCACTGTTTCTGCGTGATTTTACCTCTACAAATGCAAGATGTGTGCCTTTCTTTGCAACAATGTCTATCTCGCCCCCTGCGGCTCTATAGTTTCTTTTTAATATATTATATCCGTTTTGCTTAAGATATTCTACTGCGATATCCTCGCCTTTTCTTCCTGCAAGATGCGTGTTCATTTTACTCCCCCAAATGTCATACGATGTATGGGGCAAGGTCCGTACTTTGCTATTGCTTCTCTATGCTCCTTTGTGCCGTAGCCCTTATGCTTTTTGAAGTTATACTCGGGATAGATTTTATCCAGTTCTGTAATATATCTGTCTCGGGAAACCTTTGCAAGTATTGATGCAGCGGCGACCGACATACTTTTCGCATCGCCTTTGACTATAGTTTCGTACCTCACCGGCATATTACCGCATCTGTTGCCGTCTATAAGTGCAACATCAGGCGTTATGGTAAGTCCCGATACTGCAAGCTCAAAGCATTTTAATGTGGCATTAAGTATATTAATACGGTCTATCTCCTTTTCATCAACAGACACAATATTATAGCAAAGAGCCTTTTCGATTATTACATCAAATAATTCCTCACGCTTTTTTTCGGTTAGCTTTTTGGAATCGTTTATCTCGGGTATAACCGTGTCTCTGTCAAATATAACCGCAGCAGCAAAAACAGGACCTGCGAGCGGGCCTCTGCCCGCTTCGTCAACTCCTGCAATATACTTAAGACCCTCTTCATAATATTTATTTTCAAATTCAAGCATATCCATCTTCAGCACTCCAAATCAAAATCAGCAGGTCTTTCGAGTGAAATTTTGCCAAGCTTTGATGCTCGGAATTCATCCATAAGTATCTTGGCAGCCCTCTCGGTGTCTATCTCTCCGCCGGACACAACAAATCCTCTCTTTTTTCCCAAAAGTGTAAGGAGCTCATAACCCTCAAGTCCGTCTATGTCTGTCATTTTATATCTCTCCCTGAGGCTTTGGGGATATTTATCCCTCAGGAGAACGAGGAGTCTTATTGCAATCTCCTCAATATCCATAATTTCATCCTTGATTGCACCCGTAAAGGCTAGCTTTTCGCCTACAGAAACATCCTCAAATTTGGGCCAGAGGATACCCGGGGTATCCAGAAGCTCAAAGGAATTGGCAAGACGGATCCATTGTTTTCCCCTTGTTACTCCGGGTCTGTCGCCTGTTGCGGCACTCTTTTTGCCCGAAAGCTTATTTATAAACGAAGACTTTCCTACATTGGGTATTCCTACGACCATCATTTTGACAGGTCTGTTTACAAGTCCTCTTTGTCTGTCATGCTCAATCTTGTCCTTAAGCGCTTCTCTGCATGACGAAAATATATCATTAAGCGATTTACCCGATGTGGAGGATATACTTTTTACACTTACGCCTTTTTTTGCAAAGTATCTCTCCCACTCTCTTGTAATTGAGGGGTCTGCTATATCCGACTTATTGAGAACTACAAGTCTTGGCTTATTTGGAAATATTTCGTCAATCGCAGGATTTCGGCTGCTTAGGGGAATTCTTGCATCAAGAAGCTCAACTACTATATCTATGAGCTTCTGATTTTCTTCCATCATTCTTCTGGTTTTGGTCATATGACCGGGATACCACTGTATATCCATATATATCAATCCTTATATAATGTTCCTATGCTTTTTATAGGAAGAAGTCTTATCTGTGCCTTACCGATTATATTATCAAGCGGAACAGCACCTACATCTCTGCTTCTGCTGTCGTGGCTTCTGTTTCTGTTATCTCCGAGTACAAATACTGTATCCTCGGGAACCTCGAACGGAAACTGTGTTCCGTTTACTGCAACAGTTTTTATTGTCTCGGAAATATAGTCCTCCTTAAGAACTTTGCCGTCAACCGATACTTCTCCGTATGGGGTAATATCTACGGTCTGTCCCTCTGTTGCAATTACTCTCTTTACATATGCAATGCCCTTGTTGGGACTGCGGTCGCTCTCGCTAAGAGGCGGATTAAAGATAATAATATCTCCCTGAGATGGCTTAGTATATCCTATAATTCTTGTAAAAAGCTTATCGCCGTCCGATAATGTCGGATGCATACTCTCGCCCTCTACCTTAACCATGGTAAAAACAAAATTACGGATAATAAGTGCAATGACAATTGCTATTACAATTGACAGCGTCCAATCAAGTGCTTCCTTCTTCCAATTCTTCTTGGGTGCGGGAACCTCTGTTACTTCTGTTAAAACTTCTTCGTTTTCCATCGTAATACCTCCCATATCTATCTAAAAATTAAAAGCTATGGACAATACCTTGACCATAGCCGTTGTGTGCGCAGTTGTGTAAAGAGGACACGCATGTCCTCTTTACAAACAAGTGGTTATATTTTCTCTTTAACTCTTGTTGCCTTGCCGACTCTGTCACGCAGGTAGTAGAGCTTAGCTCTTCTGACTTTACCTTTTCTGACAACTTCGATCTTGGCAAGCTTAGGAGAATTTACAGGGAAAGTTCTTTCCACGCCTACACCGTAAGAAATTCTTCTTACAGTAAAGGTTTCTGTAATACCGCCGTGTTTCTTGGAAATGATTGTTCCTTCAAACACCTGGATTCTTTCTCTGGAACCTTCTTTGATAAGCACATGAACCTTAACGGTATC
>JAZREC010000084.1:0-2667 GCA_045660605.1 Clostridia bacterium | reverse complement strand
TTGCATTGACAAGCTCTCCTACAAATATATCCATATCATAAAGCTGATTGATATAATATTCAAAGCCTATTTTATATTCTTCATCATCAATACCGCTTTCCACAACTACGGTCTGAGTATCGTCTATAACCTCTGTAGGATATTTTCCGTGGCTCTGTACCGACACTCCGAACACAAAATCTCTGCCCTCTGTGGAATTGAGACATTTGAACACCTGCTGAGTAAGAATTTTGTCCTTTGCCCAGTTATTTGCATTTCTCTCAACATCATGCATATATTCTACAGGAATAAATGTGTCAAATCCGAGATTTGCATAGTTTCTGTGTCTGTCATAAAATGTTCCCGTATGGTTGTGTACGGCATGGGTAGAATAACCAAGATTTTTAAGGTCATAGCAAACCGAGCCTGCGGTATGGTTAAGTGTAATTGTCTTGTACGGATACTCGCATGTTCCGAACATTCCGACACTCATACCCGTAAGAACCTCAAATTCCGCATTACAGGTTCCTCCGCCAAGGCCGGGAATTCTTAAATATCCCGAAGAATTCTGCTCCTTTAAGCGGGTGAAATTTGGTATGGGATTTTTGTTATATTTTACATCTTTAAGATAATTTACATCAAAGAATGACTCAAGCTGAATATACACAATATTCGGTGTAACGGCGGGTGATGACGCTACTGCCTGAGTGTCTGTAAGTGCCGTAATTCCCTTGACACTTTCCTCGCTGTAATCCTCGGGTCTGTCTACTCCCCTATTAACAGCACTGCTGGAAAAGCAATACGCAAAGCCGTAATTCTTATATGCCTCGGGAAGATTTGCAAAGCACTCGGGGTCGTTGTATATATTGTAACAGCAAGCCATGGCAATAATACAAATGACAACCGAAGCCGACATATATATAGATGATGATGCATAGTTTGGTTTAACCTTGGGTGCAAGCTTAAGAACCATAACTATAACCACAACAGCAACCGCTATCATGCATATTATGGATATTATCTGTATAGGCTTAACATAAGCATTCATAATATCCAGAGCCGATTTGACAATTGAAAAATCGACTGCCGCAAGAGGAGTGTTGCGGTATGTGAGAATTATGGCGTTGGTAACACCAAGTGCCGCCCACAAAAGCAAAACAATGGACAGTACAAAATACCTTTTCTTAAAAAACAGGCAAAATACAACCGTGCATAATATAATCGAGAAGTTGGACATAAAAAATCCCACATGGTATATCATAAAGCTGAATGCCAGAGGTACAGAATGTCTGCCCAGAGCTTCGAGAGTAAATGTCATAACCCAGGAAATAATTATGCATATAATAAAATCTGTATATTTAATGTCTTTTAATTGTGATTTGAAATTTGCAAATACATTTTTGCAAGTCTCTTTATAATTCATCTTATTGCCTCCAAATGAACATACATTTTTAGAAACTCAAGATACAGTATAGCATAAACAAAACTCATTTTCAAGAGTTTTATTTTTTAGGAAAAGATTGCTTTATTTTTTTGGTAAAGATTGCTTACATCGTACACCTGTCCTCTTTTGTAATCAAACAAAAGAACGCAGTTATCAAACGCTTCTGCGTGTATATGCTTCATAATTTCCTTGGCGGGAACATCATAGTACCATGGCATATTCTGCTTTTTATATTCTTCGTCGCGAAAGAGTTCGTATGCCCATGCATTAAGACTATTGTCCTTATCACCGAACCACTCGGGTCTTCTGCCTAAGCGGTGGTTTGTAAGATAATCTCTCTTTAAGAGATTTGCAAAGTCTTTTCCAAGGTATGAAAAGCAACTATATAATATATCATATAGCTTTTGTGATGAAAATGCTGTACCTATGTCAAAATTTTCCGAAAAGTACTCCCCTATATGTGAGAAAACCTTGTATGCACTTCCTAATTTTGAAATAAGATATTGCATAGAAAAGATAAATCTTCCGCTGTTGTAATATCTGTCAAGAGCCTCTTCGGTTTTCTTGAGGCTGATTATATCTCCGTAGCTCATACAATCATTTGATATAACCTCATACGGTGCAAAGCTTTCGTAAACATAACCGTAATCTTTGGCTTGGTTTCTTATTGCCGAGCCCTTGAGCAGTTTAAGAAATCCAAGCTGAAGCACATGGGGTCTTAAGTCCATTACCTCGTCAAACGACCTCTGAAAAGATGCCAAATCCTCATGTGGCAGACCTACAATAAGGTCAAGATGAATATGTACCCCTGTTTGAGTTATGAGACGGTTAACTGCATTTTTGAGCTTATCCTTGGAAATATTTCTGTTTATTGCATCCATTGTATCGGAATTGGTGGTCTGCACGCCTATCTCAAATCTTATAGCTCCGTCCTTAACTTTAGAAAGAATTTGTATTGTTTCGTCATCTATCAGGTCTCCTGCTATCTCCATATGAAAAACCGTATCGGACGGATTATCTGCAATAAATTTAAAAATTTCCTTTGCTCTTTGGGGATTGGCGTTAAAGGTGCGATCAACGAATTTTACAAGAGAAACCCCATGGGACATAAAAAACTTAAGTTCTCTTTTTACTCTATCGGTATCGAGAAAACGAACCCTTGAGCTGTCTCCCGACAGACAGTACGAGCATCTGTACGGACATCCTCTTGAAGTTTCGTAATATATAATCCTGTCCTTTATATC
>JAZREC010000083.1:0-1867 GCA_045660605.1 Clostridia bacterium | reverse complement strand
CGGATAATCAACCGGCGTATTTTCAACAAAATATTACTTAAAGTATTTAACACATGCGTCAAAGATACCCATATCATAGTTACCTTCAACATTCTTATAAAGACCGTTTGTATATCTTTCTGTATGTCCCATTTTGCCAAGAACTCTGCCATCGGGTGATGTAATACCCTCAACTGCAAGTATTGAGCCGTTGGGATTATACTGAATATCATAGGTTGGATTACCCTCAAGGTCAGCATACTGTGTTACAATCTGTCCGTTTGAGGCAAGCTCTCTTATAAGCTCTTCGCTTGCAAGGAATCTTCCCTCACCATGTGATATCGGTACAGAATAAACCTCACCGGGCTTTGTATTTGCAAGCCATGGGGATTTATTTGATGCAACTCTTGTTCTTACAATCTTGGACTGATGGCGTCCGATTGTGTTGAATGTAAGTGTGGGCGAGTTTTCATCTGTATCTATTATCTTGCCATAAGGCACAAGACCGAGCTTTATAAGTGCCTGGAAACCGTTACATATACCGCACATGAGTCCGTCGCGGTTTTCCAGAAGGTCTGTTACAGCTTCCTTGATAGCATCGTTACGGAAGAATGCAGTAATGAGCTTTGCAGAACCTTCGGGTTCATCACCGCCTGAGAAACCGCCGGGAATGAATATAACCTGAGATTCCTTAATGCCCTGTGCAAACTTCTCTACAGATTCTGTTATTGCAGAAGCACTGAGATTGTTTATAACAAAAATATTGCTCTCGGCACCTGCATCATTCATTGCAGTTGCTGTATCGTATTCGCAGTTTGTACCGGGGAATACAGGAATAAGAACCCTTGGCTTAGCGCACTTAACAGCTGGTGCTTTTCTGCTTTCTGCCATGTAATTGAACGCATCAACCTTTGCATCATCGGATGCTATATTACATTTATATACCTTTTCGAGCTTATCCTCATAAATAGTATTAACTGTGCATGCACAAACCTTGCTGTCGCCATAAACAAAGCTCTTATCCTCTGTTATCTTACCTACGAGAACAGCATCAGCTATTTCTGTATCGGACTCAATAACAAAAGCACCGTAATTGTAACCGAAAATATCATCAAGAGTCATATCATTTGAAAATTCAAATCCATATCCATTACCCATAGACATCTTGATTACAGACTCGGCAACACCTCCGTATGTCGGTGTATAAATAGCCTTTGCCTTTCCTTCTCTTGCAAGAGATGTAACTCTGTCAAATAATGCTTTGAGAGAGCTTGTATCGGGCAGATTATTATCATTATACTGAGGTTTTACAAGATACACATTGTTTCCTGCCTTTTTGAATTCGGGCGAAACAATATTAGGTATCTTATCTGTTGTAACCGCAAAGGAAACAAGTGTAGGCGGAACATCAATATCTTCAAACGAACCGCTCATGGAGTCCTTACCGCCTATTGAACCGATTTCAAGCTCCATCTGTGCTTTGAATGCACCCAGAAGCGCTGCTGTAGGTTTACCCCATCTCTTCGGGTCTGCCTTGGGCTTTTCAAAATATTCCTGGAATGTAAGATATACATCCTCAAAAGATGCACCTGCTGCCACAAGCTTTGATACGGATTCAACCACTGCAAGATATGCTCCGTGATACGGACTCTTTTCTGTTATAAACGGGTTGTAGCCCCATGACATAACAGAGCAATCGTCTGTATGCTTGTCCTCGGAAGAAATCTTGTTAACCATAGCCTGTATAGGTGTTCTCTGATATTTACCGCCGAAAGGCATAAGAACAGAACCCTTTCCTATGGTAGAGTCAAATCTTTCGCTAAGTCCTCTCTTGGAGCATACATTGAGATCTCCTGCAAGAGCCTTTATGCTGTCCTCAAATGTTCCG
>JAZREC010000082.1:0-3687 GCA_045660605.1 Clostridia bacterium | reverse complement strand
ATCAAATTCAAAATTTTCTATTTTAGTCACTTTTACATCTTGTAAATTCAATAAATCTTTAGTATAATGACAAGAGAGCATATCCTGTTCCTCCGCTATGGTTTCTGGTCAATTCCATTATAACGGATTTTGAACAAATATGCTCTCTTTTTTTAATTATTCTTAAATTTTTCTTGAGCTCTATTTGTTGGACACCCCAACATTTATTATAGAGCCAAAATATGCCGAGTGTTCATTTAAGACACTCGGCATTTTATGTTTTTAATTATTAACCCTCGTAAACGAGGTTGTTCTTAATCATTTCATCAACATTTTCTGCATTCCACCATGCACCGGAAATGTCAACCTTTTCTGTAACACCCTTTTCCTCCAATGCCATAACAGCCTGTTCTACAGCCTGATATCCTATCTGGAAGGAATCCTGTGCAACAGAACCAACAAGCTTGGGACCTGTTGTTTTCTTCATCCATTCAATCTGCTTTGTTCCTGCATCATAACCGCAGAACTTAATAGCATCATACTTAGCACCTGCAGCGCCGATTGCATCATAAACCTGCTTAACAACACCTTCGTTTGTCATAAAGATTGCATCTGCACCTTTTTCTGCAAGAGCCCCAAGAGCTGCCTTATAAGCATTGTCTGCACCACCGGGCTTAACTTCGTGCTCTACAACATATTTGCCCTTTGTTGCTTCGTCAGCATCTGCAAGCTCCTTGAATTTATCAATAAATCCGCCTGCTCTGTCGATACCGGTCTGTGTTTCGTCGTGCTGAATAACACCTACAATGTATTTATCTGCTGCTGCAATATCTTCCTTAATTGCTTCAAAGAACTTTTCTGCAACGAGGTTTGCTGCAAGATAGTTGCTTGTAGCTACTGAGGAAACGATGGGGTTCTTACCTGCTTTGTCAAGAGCTTCGATATCCTTTGCCCAAATACCGCTGTCAAACTGTACTACAGGAATGTTTGCGTCCTTTGCCTGAGAAAGCATATCCACAAAGCCCTCGCCTATTGTACCGAGTACGATTGCAGATGCATTGTTAGAGAGTGCTGTCTGTACCATTTCCATCTGTGAGGGAAGATCTTTTGCAGATTCGCTTGCAGGACCTCTGAATGTTATGTTGTAACCATACTTTTCTCCTGCTGCTTCTGCACCTGCTTTTACAGACTGCCAGAATGCATGGGATTCACCCTTTGCGATTACCGCGATTGTCTTTTGTGCTGAGTCTGTGCCCGAGTTACCGCATCCTGCAAATGTGAGGAGCATAAGCACAGCTACCATAGTTAATGCTAAAAACTTCTTCATAATTCATACCTCCAATATTTATTTTACGGCTTTGCCGTATTTTACAGTTTTGCAATTTCTCTTTCGAGTTCTGCTACCTTTTCTTTTTTCTCCTTGGCGCCAAGGTCAGATGAAAGAATTTCGTCTATCTGAATTTCCTTTTCGTCAATGAGCTGTCTGCGTTCTCTTTTTTGTTTTTCTTTGTCGGTTTCTACCTTTACCTTTACGGCATTCTTATTTTTGATAACATCCATAAGAACCGCAACTACAACAATTATACCCGTAAGAACATATGTTACATACGTTGAATTGAGATTTAAGTTAAATCTTGCAAGCACAAAGTTAAGTCCGCTTCTTATAACAACGAGCATTATTGCACCTATTACAGAGCCTGCGATTGATGCAACACCGCCTGCGGCACTTGTTCCGCCGATATATACACCGGCAATAGCATCAAGCTCCATTCCGTTACCTGTTGCAGTTGCAACGGTTGCAAAGGAGGCTGCCCAGAAAATTGCCGCAATACCTGTTGATATACCTGCAATGGTATAAGCGATAATCTTGTACTTATCGGTATTTATACCCGAAAGTCTTGTTGCTTCTTCATTACTTCCTATTGAGAGAATATATCTTCCGATTTTGCACTTATACATAAGATACATACAAATAACCGCAAAGAATATTACCCATATAAGACCTACGGGAATACCGTTAAAGTTGGAAAATACCTTGTTAAACCATGTTCCGTTGGGGAAGAAGATGTTGGGGATAGACACTATGATAGCACTTAGTCCTCTTCCGAACATCATTGTTCCGAGTGTTGCAATAAATGCAGGAATCTTAAGTTTGGCAACAAGCAGACCGTTGATATAGCCTATAAGAGCACCTATTGCAATCATAACAGGAATTGTATATCCCAGGGGCATTCCACCCATATAGAGCTTACCTGCAATTACTGCAGATGCTATACATGTGGTTCCGATAGACAGGTCTATACCGCCTGTTGCAATAACAAATGTAACACCCAGACCCATAATGGCATAAGGTGCCAAAGACTGAGCCATACTTACAATATTAAATCTGCTCAAAAAGTTCGGGTTAAGCATAGCAAAAATCAATATCAAAGCGGCAAGAGCTATTATGATAATAAAATTCTGCTTGCCTTTTGTTGCCATGAAGTCTGCAGTTTTCTTAGTCAATCTTCTAAAAGTTCTTTTTACTCCCATAATATTATTCCTCTCTCATTGTAGCATATGCCATAATCTTTTCCTGAGTTGCATCCTTGATATCCAGCTCGCCTGTAATACGGCCTTCACACATTACAACAACTCTGTCACTAAGTCTCTGAACCTCCGAAAGCTCGGAAGAAATCATTATAATAGACTTGCCTTGACTTGCAAGCTCCTCCATAAGAGTATACATCTCGCTCTTGGCACCGATGTCTATTCCTCTTGTTGGTTCATCAAATATAAAGATATCGGAATCCTTAAGAAGCCATCTTGCAATAATAACCTTCTGTTGATTTCCTCCCGAAAGATTTCGGAGTATCTGTTTCATGGAAGGCGTCTTTGTCTTTAGCTTGGCATTCTCTCTTCTTGCGTCCTCTTCTATTTTGCTGTCATTTATCCATCCCGCCTTGATGTAATCATCAAGATTACTCAGGACAGAGTTTTCCGATACTGATTTATCAAGAAGAAGTCCGTATCTCTTTCTGTCCTCAGAAAGATAACAAATACCATTCTTTACAGCCTGCTCGGGAGATTTGATATCAACCTTATTTCCGTTTATGTATATTTCTCCGCTGTCGAATTCATCTGCACCATAGATAGCTCTGGCTACCTCTGTTCTTCCCGAACCCATAAGACCCGAGAAGCCCAAAATTTCACCTTTTCTGAGCTTGAAGCTAACATTTCGTATTTCCTTGCCCCTGTTTAGATTTCTGACCTCAAGTACAACAGGTGCATCGGGGTCTGCATTACTCTGCTCCTTTTTGTCACCGTAAATGACTCTTCCAACCATCATTTTGACGATTTCGTCCTTGGTTGTATCCTTGGTAATAAGTGTTCCTACATACTCTCCGTCTCTCATAACGGTTATACGGTCGGATATTCTGTTAATCTCGTCCATTCGGTGAGATATGTATATCATACCTATTCCCTTTTGCTTTAAGTCGTTCATGATTTTGAAAAGTTCCTCAACCTCAACCTGAGTCAGTGCCGCTGTAGGCTCATCAAGTATAAGTATCTTGGAATTTCGCGATATTGCCTTGGCGATTTCAACCATCTGCTGTTTGCCGACAGTAAGTGTTCCAAGCACTGCTGATGGGTCAATATTCACTCCTATTCTGTCAAAAAGCTCTTTTGCATCCTGTTCCATCTTTTTATCATCTATATACAAATCCT
>JAZREC010000081.1:0-6763 GCA_045660605.1 Clostridia bacterium | reverse complement strand
AGCTACAAGGCTGGTTACCGTGGCTTCGAGGTTGATATTCGTATGACCTCGGATGGCGAGCTGGTCGTAACGCACGACTCTACACTCGACCGCACAACAAACGGAACGGGAACCGTAGAATTGACTACGGCGGATGAGATTCGTAAGCTCCGCACAAAGAAGGGTAACAAGTTGATTTTTATTGATGAGTTGCTCGCCTTTTTGAAGGATATTGATGGTCTCTATGTGGAGTTTGAGTTGAAAACAAGCCCCGTAAACCTCTATCCTGAGGAGCGCCTTCACGAGTATTGCGATAAGTTGTATAAGGCAGTTATGGCGGCACGTCCCGCCGATGCGGAGTATGTTTTCACTTCGAGCGACTATCGTGGTTTGCGCTATCTGCAGCAGAAGTATCCTGGTGTCGATTTGTTGATGATTAGCTCTAAGCCTTGCAACGATGAGACTATCGACTTGGCGTTGGCGTGGGGGATCAAGCGCATTGGCTGTACGGTGGATGGCACGAGCCCTAAGGCTGTAAAGAAGGCTCACGAGAAGGGTTTGACCGTAAGTCTATGGCCTGGTTATACAACTGACGACTTTATGTTGGGTGCTTATCTTGGCGCAGATTTTATGTGTACTGATATACCCATCGAGCTGAAAAAGTTTCACGCTGAGAAGGCTCCGTGGTTGAATGTCAAGTATTAAATCGAAGCCTGAGGGTTACGATACGCAACCTGTAAAATGCCTGTCCGAAAAATCTGTCGGACAGGCATTTTTGGCACATAGGAGAGGGTTGAGGCGAGTTTGGTTTTGAATTTGTAAGTCAAAAGGGTAGCCATATGAAATATTCAAATGGTTCAAAAGTTGTTATAATACCAAATCATGACGAAATTGCCAAAGGAACCTTAAAAAGTATTCTGAGTATGGCAGGAATCGATTTGGAAGAATTTTTAAGTCTTTTGTGATTTTGAGTTAGTGAAACTCTGAATGTACATTTCGTCTCCACCACATAAAAACACGCTACGGCAAAGCCGTGGCGTGTTTTTATGTGGTGAAGCCTCGGAGAGAATCGAACTCCGCACACAATATTTTCATTCTTTTTCTTGCCTGTTAAAGAAATCCTCTATTATGCTGATTACAATGTTATTAAAACTTGTTTCATGCTCTTGAGCAAGATTATTGATTTTTTCAACCAACTCACTTGTAATATACATCGTTTTGTACTCTGCCTGAACTTTTTTCTTGGTTGGTTTTGGATTAAATGCCATCTTCATAACCCCTTACAATAATTTTTATAATATTATTATAATTTAAGTTATATTATAAAAATATATTAGAAATTTCTATTGTAATTTTAGGGGTCATATGCTATAATTTGAAATATCAATTTTTTTAATGAGGCTAATATGAACATAAAACTCGAACTATTACAAAATCACATATGTGATTTGATAAAAAACATATTTGAATCAAATCTCGATGCTAACCAAATTGCAGACACAAATGCAATTTCTATCCTTAACAAAATAAAAAAAGTAATAGCAGACGACTCCCTATCCGACTTTGATGCGGTAGAAGAAATCGTCTGCATACTTGAGAAAAATAACATAGACTGCGGAGGTAGACACGATTTCTAAAATTAATAATCATTGAAACATAGAAATTTTATTGATTTTTTGGCAAATTCATGTTAAAATAATACAGCAAAATTAAATACACTCACACAAAGTGTCGTTTATGCCGTTTCGGGCATAATCGGTGAAAAGGGAATGGGGTGAGAATCCCCTGCGATAACTGTCGGTGTGTGCATCGAATGTTTTTGTGTCCGTCAGCGAAAGCTGGTCATTGGGAAACTGAGAAGGCAGGATACAAAAACGCAGATTTTTTTAGTCTATATGGTGTAAGTCACAAGACCTGCTTTGATATTATTCCGCACATGCCCATTCGCATAGGAATAATGTTTTCGGCTAAAGTCTGCCCGAATTGTGATTAATCACAGAAAAACTCAGCTGTGGTAAATTATTATAATTTACCGCAGTTTTTTTATTGCCTGCGGTAAGAGAAACGGAGGAATAAAAATGAAAAAAACACTGTCTTTAATTTTGTGCATGGTAATAGTTCTGTCTTCCCTCTGCATGACAACGGTCATGGCGGAGAGTGGAACAAATGAAGTTACAGTATATGTAACAATCAGCAAGCATGGAGAAATAATAAGTGACAAAAATGACAATCTCATTGCTATGACGCCTATTTTACTTTCCGATAAGAGCTCGTATACTCTTGATGATGTCTTTCTCTCTGTGCACAACGAATTGTATGACGCGGGAGAGACCGGATACGAAAGTAAGGCAGGTGATTACGGACCGTACGTTTCAAAATTCTGGGATGATGAAAGCGGAAACTTTACATATCAGGTCAATTTTACCGTTGAAAGTGTCTGGGGACTGTCCCACGAAATTAAAAGCGGAGATTGTGTTGAATTCTGTATAAATAAAAGCATCTATCCTCATACAGAAGCATACAGCAAATTTGATAATAATACGCTTGAGATTTTGGCAGAGGAAACCGCAGACCTCACTTTGCTTCAGGGCGAATATACGGCAGACGGAATGTCTTTTTCTGCCTGCGGTGATGCGGTAATAACAATAAACGGAGTTCCTACCGAAAACATAACGGACGAAAACGGAAATGTATCGATTTGCTTTAACGAAAACGGCAGATATGTTATTTCCGCAGTTAAAACAAAAATACTTTCTGAAGAAACCGTTCCTGCTATTGAAGCACCCGTCTGCATTGTTACCGTAGGGGAAGCTTTAGTTCCGCCGTCAGATGCCGAGACAGATATTCCCGATGATGATTTTGATAAAGCTGATGCAGAAAAGCAGTTGCATAACATCATAAAGAAGTATCTTAATGACAGTATCATAAATGACGGCAATCTGTGTTGGTTTATTGCAGACTTTGCCGATTATCTAAAGATTTACCCCGAGAGCGAATATTTTCTCAGCAATAAGCAAAAGCAGGCATGTGTGGATACAATAATCGCTTTTGCTGATGAAACCTCATCGCAAGGCGACCTTTCAAAAGCAATTATTGCACTCAGGTCATTGGGATATGATGCAAAAAACACTTACCGAAAAAACGGAACACACTTTGATATTGTGGAAAAGTTAAGCTCCCTTATTACCGAGGAAAGTGTAAAAGCTCCTTTTTATGAATATACTCTTCCCTATGTGCTCATTGCACTTGAACAGGATGAGAATTATGCCACTGAGGAAACCGTAGACCTTCTTATAAATACAGCCTTGGAAAGCAAAGATGCATGGCAAAATACACAGTGGGGAATTGACGGAGCGGCACCTATGCTTCGTGCTCTTGCTCCGTATTACAGCACCAATGAGGATATTAAAGCATTAGCTGATGAGACGGCAGAGCTTATAAAAGCATTTCAGGGAAGTGACGGTTCAATGGGTAACGCTGCTTCCACAGGCCTTGCAATAGCAGGACTATCATCTATCGGAATAAGTCCCGAAACTGTTCAAAACGGCGAAAACAATCTTATTGACGGTCTTATGTCGCAGACAAACGAAACCTTTGACGGATTTTTGCCTTCTGACAATTCCTTTTGCACCGAGCAAGGATTGAGGGGTCTTATTTCGTGGAAGCTATACGTAAAGGATAAGAAGATTTATGATTTTAAGGGTTATCCCAAAGATGAAGCAAGAGCAACCCGCGAAGACATTCATACACCATCCAGAGGCGGAAGTATTACATCAGTTAAAAACAAAGAAGAAACAAAAATTACAGAAATTGCCCAAAATAAAATTCAGGGCCTTCCCGATAAAAATAGTGATGTAAAAATTCTCCCTGTAATCTATAGCAAAAAAACATTTGATGATATAGTAACACACCCGCATAAAACTGCTATAGAACAGCTTGCGTCAAGAGGTGTTATAAATGGCAGGGACGAAAAAAACTATTGTCCCGATGATACAATTACAAGAGCTGAGTTTACCGCTATTGCAGTAAGAGCGTTGGGAATACCGTTGTCAAGCGAAAAAATCTTTACAGATGTTTCCGAAAATGACTGGTTCAATGCATATGTAAGCACAGCACATAATTACGGAATAGTAAACGGCGTTAACGAAAATGAATTTAATCCCCTTGGTGAAATAACAAGAGAGGAAGCGGCTGTAATGACTATGCGGGCAGCACAGCTCTGCGGAATAAAAACAGATATCAACAGTACCGCTGTAAGAAATATACTCTCAGAATTTTCGGATTATATTACAGCATCGGATTGGTCAACAAAGGCACTTGCCATCTGCTTTAACGAGGCTATTCTTGACAAAACTGCTTTGAATATAGAGCCAAAGGAAAAAATAACAAGGTCAGAAGTGGCACAAATTATATTTAACATGCTTGGAAGGGCAGATTTATTATGAAATTACTAAAGATTTTTATAGTTTCTTTAATCGTATTGACAGCATCTTTTCTTATACTTAACAGAAATATACCCACCGAAAAAAGTACAGTAAACGAGCCTGTTGTAATAACCTCAGCGGAGAGAGCAGATAACACTCTGCCTCTCCCCGACATCACATCTTCAACCGATGTTAAAACAAAACCGAAAGAAACGAACAAAACAATATACGAAAAGCATGAAGAAAACGATATTATTCCGACCGAAACAAGCAATTCGGAGAGTGCCAAAATTGAAAATGTACTTGAATGTACCCTTTCGGTAAAGTGCACTTCTGTTTTATCCAATATATCAAAGCTAGACAAGGCAAAGCTTGAAATTTTGCCCTCGGACGGTATAATTTTTCCCGAAACAAAGGTTGTATTTTACGATGGTGAAAGTGCCTTTAACATTCTTGCAAGAGAAATGAAAAAACACAAAATCCATCTAGATTTTGAAAGCACCCCAATGTATAACACAGTATATATCAAAGGTATTTCAAATCTATATGAACATGACTGCGGTGAGCTTTCCGGATGGCTTTATATAATAAACGGAAAAGTGCCCGAGTACGGATGCTCACAATATATATTGAAAAGCGGTGACAAAGTAGAATTTGTGTACACATGCGATTTGGGTGCCGATGTGGGAAGTAACTTTAAGCAGTAAGAGATGTTTTTGGTGAGTTCGGGTCACTTCTTCCTTCTTCACTATTACCTTTTACTTCAAAAATCCGTACACGGAAATCTCATAGGTAATAAGGAAGAGTGAATAGGTAATAAGTAAAAATCCGCACACAAAAGGTGTACGGATTTTTTGGCAGGGGTAGTAAGACTCGTTGATTACTCCGTAACCAACTGTGTCCGTCGACCCAATGCTCCGCATTCGGTACCCGACGAACACGCGTTTTTGCTACAAAACATGCCACCGGCATCTTTTGTTTTACGCAAAAACCACCACGTGAGTTCAAGTCTTTTATCTTTTGCCAAAACAAAAAGGACACCGCAAGGGTGTCCTTTTGTTTGGCAGGGGTAGTAAGACTTGAACTCACGGCACGCGGTTTTGGAGACCGCTGCTCTACCAACTGAGCTATACCCCTATATGAATTTTGCAACATTGATATTATATCGCAAAATCCTCTTTGTGTCAATGTTTTTTTCAAAAAAATTTTATTTGTAGAGTTCCTCTTTAAGCGGAGCATCATCTGCCAGAAGCTCTCCGAAGTTATTTCTCCTATATATCAGCTCTACAACCTCTTTAATGCTTCTTGCCCTGCACATTTGTGTTGGAGCATTTCCCACAAAGCCGTCCGTAATACAGCAGTGGTGTCTGAATGCCCTCTCAAACTTTCCGAAGTTTACGGACACATCAAGAATTCTCTCGTCAAAGCTTTTTATATATTTCTTTTCTTCTCTTCCGTCCTTATGTATAATGGTTCTCTCTGTGCCCTCTTTTGTGAGGCGGTTCGGAACATCAAGCATCTCTTCTACGCAATGTATAAATGTGTTCTTTGTCTGCCCTACTCCTATAAGAAGAATGTATCCGTCCATATCATACAGCTTTCCGTAGCATCCCTTAGGATGGGCGGGGCTGTCTGTATTGTCATCGCATTTTGCAAACTCCGTTGCAATATCCTTATCTCCGAACACCGCCATGGAATGTGAGGGGTGGTATGTTCTTATCGCATCGGGATGTCCTGCGGCAATGCTCGGAAGCACGCCGATACAGCTTAGAGCCTTTCGTCTGTCACACACAAAGCTATCCCATGTATGTGTGGGAATACACAGAAGACCGCCGTCCTTTGTAAAATATTTTATAAGTGCATCAAGAAGTGCCTCTGCTCCGCTCTCGACTTCTCCTATTGCCTTAAGTGAGGTATGTATGGTTACAACTCTTCCCTTTGGTATATTAAATTTATCAATCTGCTTTATAATATCCTCTGTCTTATGCCCGGTGTTTTCTCCTTTGTTACATTAAAATTTTCTTCTCATCAGCTGATTACATAGGCTATCAAGTCATCGATCTGTGAACGCTTGCTGAAATCACCGTCAGCATCGCAAAGCTCAACCAAAAGCTTTTCCATCTCAGAGGGGTCTTTTTTTGAGCTCATAATCTTTTTTAGGGTTTTAAGAGCGGTTCTATGTACAAGACTAAGCTCGTCTATAATCATTTTGCCCGTAAAGTTAAATAGCTTTACAAAATCGGGAACACCGTTTTTAAAGTTCTTTTCCACAACAAGCTTGTCATAATAATCCCGACAGTCAATGGGTGTAATACCTGTTGAAAAAACGGCAATTTTCTTATCCTTAAGCTTATGCAGCC
>JAZREC010000080.1:0-3523 GCA_045660605.1 Clostridia bacterium | reverse complement strand
AATAAAAAGAAAAAAATTTTTAAAATTTTTATTGGAATTTATTATATTTTAGTGTATAATTGTATAGCGTTACTGTTTTTGTTATAAATAATTTTTTTGATACATATACATAACATATCACAGGAGGAAAAATATTATGTTAATTACTGTATTGCTTTTTGTTGCCGGTCTTATCTGTCTTATAAAAGGCGGAGACTGGTTTGTTGACGGTTCTGTAAATATCGCAAGGCGATTTTCGGTTCCCGAAATCCTGATAGGTGCCACTGTGGTTTCCATAGGTACAACGCTTCCTGAGGTTATGGTTTCGGCGACCTCGGCACTCGGCGGTCAGGGAGATATTGCATATGGAAATGCAATTGGTTCGATTATATGCAACACCTCTCTTATAGCGGCAATTACTCTCTCGCTCCGTCCCGGAAAGGCGGAGAGAAAAAACCTTATAGTGCCTGTAATTTTCTTTTTTGTTTCGGCACTTTTTTATGCAGGAATAGCATATACAACAGGATTTTTCTCAAGGGGCATTGGATTTTTGCTTCTGGCGATATTTGCGGTATATATTATTATAAGCGTTTCCAAAATAAAGGGTATTCCGTCTTCTGCGGAGAGCGATTCTGCAGACGGCAAAGCAACCAAGGACATTGTTATGCTTGTAGCAGGTGCGGCTGTAATCGCAGTGGGTGCAAGGCTTGTTGTTGATAACGGTATTGTTATTGCAGAGCTTCTTGGAGTTCCAAAATCAGTTATAGCACTGACATTTGTGGCACTCGGAACATCTCTTCCTGAGCTTGTTACAGCTATAACCTCACTTGTCAAGGGCCATGGAGCACTTTCGCTCGGAAATATAATCGGTGCAAACCTCTTTAATCTTGTACTTGTAAGCGGAGTATCAGTTGCTTTGTCACCGTTTTCTGTTCCGCAAAGCTCAACCTTGTTTGGATATAATTCATCGCTTGTATTAGACATACCCGTAATGTTTGCGGTAATGCTTCTCTTGGTAATCCCTCCGCTTGTAAAGGAAAAGCTTACAAGATTTCAGGGTATTGCACTTCTTGCAATATATTCTGCATTCTGCGTTATTCAGTTTACAATGTAAATTTCATGGGCGTTTTTATACGCCCTTGTTTTTTTACAAATTGTTGCTTTTTGTGAACGAAAATGATTGCATTACTATATTAAAGTGTGGTATACTTACTTTGTATGCAGTGAGAAAGTGAGGAATCACAAGTTGAATATAAACATTAACGGCTTAAATATAAATTACATATCAAAGGGCGAGGGAGACGCTGTTGTTCTTCTTCACGGTTGGGGTTCAAACATTACCCTTTTTGACAGAATGATAAATCTTCTGTGTCAGAAATATACCGTAATAGCTCCCGACATGCCCGGCTTTGGCTTAAGCGACGAACCCAAGGAGCCGTGGTGCGTAGATGACTATGTAGATTTTATAATAGCTTTTCTTGATAAACTCGGTGTCAAAAAGGCAACCTTTCTCGGACACTCCTTTGGCGGAAGAGTAATTATCAAGTTTTTTGAAAGAAAGGATTTTCCGATAGAGGTAAGTAAAACCATCCTCGTAGACAGTGCGGGTGTCAAGCCCAAAAAAACACTTAAGCAAAAGATGAAAATCCGCACATATAAGCTTGGTAAAAAGCTTCTTTCATGTAGCTTGTGCACTATGCTTTTCCCCGATGCCTTAAATAAATTCCAGACAAAAAGCGGATCAGCAGACTACAGGTCGGCATCTCCTATGATGAGACAGACTATGGTAAGGGTTGTAAACGAGGACCTTACGCATATTTTTCCGTCTGTAACTGTGCCCACACTTCTCATATGGGGCGAAAACGATACCGCAACCCCTGTGTCCGATGCTGATATTATGGAAAAGACCATGCCCGATGCAGGCAAGGTTGTGCTCAAAGGATGCGGTCACTACAGCTTTCTTGATGATGCGTATACATTCGAACGGGTCCTGGCTTCATTTATGAATATCTGAAAGGAAGATAAGAGATATGAATATGTTTCTCGAAATAATCTGCGTTTTACTTGCGGTATCGGCATTTTTGGTATCGCTTATTAAGTTTCTTCATTTTTTTCAGCTCAATTCCTACAGAGCGGTGACACATACAAAATGGCTGAGAGACAATGCATCGAAATACATACCAAATCTTGTTTTCGGTATAATTGCTCTTTGCTTTTCGGGAGTGTCGGGTATAGGTGCAAGCCTTGTTTTTGCATCATCAATGCTTCTTGGAGCACTTACCTCCAAACCCGCCAGGGCAAAAAAACCCCTTGTGTATACAATGCGTGTAAAAAGACTTATCATTACAGCCTTTGTCATATATTCAATTATGTATGTTCTGTTTATGAAAACATGGGGTGCTCTGGCGTTTATTGTTTCGCCCGCCTATGTGATGCTTGCAAATCTTGTAAACAGACCTTTGGAAAAGGCAATAAGCAATTACTATATAAATGACGCAAAAAAACTTCTCTCTTCATCGAACGCAAAGGTTATAGGCATAACAGGAAGCTACGGAAAAACAAGTGTAAAATATTATCTTACAACGCTTCTCAAAGCAAAATATAATGTACTTATGACCCCCGAAAGCTACAATACCCCGATGGGTGTTGTAAAAACAATCCGCTCGTCGCTCAGTGCTCTGCATGAGATTTTTGTGTGCGAAATGGGAGCAAAAAGAGTAGGGGAAATTAAGGAAATATGCGATATTGTACATCCCGATATGGGAATAATAACATCTGTCGGACCTCAGCATCTGGAAACCTTTAAGTCAATAGATAATGTAAAGAAAACCAAGTTTGAGCTTGCGGACGCACTTCCCCAAGACGGAATGCTTTTCTTAAACGGCAATGATGACAATATAGCGGAGCACAAGGGAGAGCGAAACCATATAAGCTACAGCGTAAACGGTGGTGGCACATATAATGCAACGGAGCTGACTCTTTCGGATAAGGGTACGGAATTTACGGTTACATCTCCTGACGGTGAGACCTGCCGTTTTTCAACAAAGCTTATAGGCACTCACAATGTACTTAATATAACAGGAGCAATCGCAGTAGCTCACAGTATGGGAATACCGCTTTCCATGCTCAGAGCACAGGTATCTAAGCTTGATGCAGTTCCTCACAGACTTGAGCTTGTCCGCAGAGGAAATGATATTATAATAGACGATGCCTTTAATTCCAATCCAAAGGGAACGAAAGCGGCACTTGAAACACTTTCTCAGTTTGACGGATGCAAAATCATAATTACACCGGGTATGGTTGAACTCGGAGCGGAGCAGGACAGATTAAACAGCGAATTCGGTGAGGATATTTCAAAGGTTTGCGACAAGGCAATACTTGTAGGAAAATCACAGACCGAGAGCATTTATAAGGGTCTTAAAGCTCAGAATTGCCCTGAGGAGAAAATATATGTTGCTTCGGACTTTAACGATGCCATAGCATATGCATACGGACTTAATACCCAAGGGGAAAGAAAAATTATTTTGCTGGAAAATGACCTTCC
>JAZREC010000079.1:0-1344 GCA_045660605.1 Clostridia bacterium | reverse complement strand
TGATTTCAAACTTATAAACGATACGAAGGGTCACCTTATGGGAGACGAGATTCTCATAAGGACTGCAAGAATTCTTTATGAAACTTTTCCGGAGCCCAAATACGGCGTTTTTCGCATAGGCGGGGATGAGTTTGCAGTATTGTCCGAGAATGTTATGGAGAGCGAGATTATAAGAAGACTCTTACAGCTTAGAATACGCCTTAGTGAGAAAAAGGACAAAATAGGCTTGTCAAAGGGATATTCACTTATTACGGATAATCCCGAGGAATCATTTAAGTATGCAGACGAGATGCTTTATGCAGATAAGCTGACAAAGAAAATACCAAATTAAAAAGCAGAAGATGTCTCAAAATGAGATTCTTCTGCTTTTGGTTTCTACATTATATTATTCTGTCTTAAACACATCGGGAAGCTTATCCGTGTCATAAGTGCAGGACACCTGGAACTGATGTCCGTTTTTGAGCGTATACGAAAGATACACATTTATTCCCTTATCATAATCCGTAAATGTTTCGCCCGACAGCATACTGTCATACAGGGCATAAATGTCTGCAATTTCCTTAGGCTCGGTCACATCATACTGTTTAACGGTGCTTCCGTCAGAGGCTTTGCATACATTTACATTGAGTGATGCAATATCATCACTTCTGGGTATACCGCCAAGGTTATTTGCGATTTCGAGTGCGTTTAGAGTGTTTACTGATTTTTCCGTAACACGGAAGTATATATCTTTGTAGCGGTGTCTTATTTCGTTAGCGTCCTTTTTCTCACAGAAGATATTTACATTAAAGGAAGATGCCTCAATATCCGTAAATTCCTCATATGTGTAGCTGAGCATATCCTTTCTTACGGAATTTATCATAGTATCAAACAGTTCGTCGCCCTGATTAAGCCTCAGCTCCTTTGACATTCTTCTGTCGTGCATGGTTATTGCAGTTATTTCGTCAATCGGTGTATTTACAATATCAAAATAACTTTCTCTGTACTCTTTTGTCTCAAAAAGCGGTTTGGCAAAATTTCTGTCTCTGTATATGTCATACATATATCTTCTGGTTAGCTTTCTTCCGTTTTTGAGAGTATATTCAATTGTCATGTTGCGGTTGTTTTCGCCGTATTGATTATCGGAATGTTCTATAAGCTGAGCGTGGAAGCTTCTCACAAGCTCAATGTGTTCCTTTTTCTTGAACATTGGGTCTGTATCATTGGGTCCCGAGGTTATATATACAGCCTCTATGTTATCCGCCTTGCGAATTCTCTTTTCAAATCCCGTAATGTCAAAGTGAATAAAGACTATAAACTCAAGTCCAAGAGAAGTGTATATCAGCACAGGCTTTATGCACCCTT